>DEHT01000035.1 GCA_002352045.1 Chitinophagaceae bacterium UBA2793
CTGGCCTTCCTCCTACCCTTGTTGGCATCTTTAAATACTGAAGAAAAACTTTGCCAGGCAATGATAATGGTTCCGAGTCGTGAACTGGCTTTGCAAATAGATGCTGTATTAAAACAAATGCAAACCGGTTTCAAAATTACTTGCTGCTATGGCGGTCACAAAAGAGAAATTGAAGAGAATAATCTAGTGCAACCTCCGGCAATAGTTATTGGTACTGCAGGCCGAATGGCCGATCATATTCGCAGGGGTAATATTAAGCTGGATAAAATTCAGTTTTTGGTGTTAGACGAATTTGATAAGATGATGGAGCTTGGTTTTTTAGAAGAAATGGAATTCATTATTCAATCGTTACCGGCTGTAAAAAAACGCATGCTAACTTCGGCAACCTATAAAGAAGAAATACCCGCATTTGTTCAAATGGACAATGCTATTACTTTAAATTTTTTACCGGAGCAACCAATACAGCAGGATGTTTTACGCATTCACACTGTTTTAAGCAATCAAAAAGATAAACTGGATACATTGCTTGAGTTGATATGTTTCACCGGCAATACTTCAACAATTGTTTTTTGCAATCATAGAGATGCCGTGGAGAGAGTAAGTAACTTTTTATCGGAGCAAGGCATTGTAAATGTATTTTACCATGGTGGCATGGAGCAGCACGACCGGGAAGTAGCTTTATGTAAATTTAGAAACACTAGCTCGGATATTTTAGTAACCACCGACCTTGCCAGTAGAGGTTTGGACATTGCCAATATTCGCAACATTATACATTATCATTTACCGCCCGATGAAGCATCGTTTACACATCGGAATGGCCGCACAGCCAGAATGAATGCTACCGGAAATGTGTATGTAGTGTATAGCAGCGAAGAAGATTTGCCAAATTATGTATCTGAAAATGCTCAAAATTTTGAANNATTGCCAATATTCGCAACATTATACATTATCATTTGCCGCCAGATGAAGCATCTTTTACGCATCGCAATGGCCGCACAGCCAGAATGAATGCCACAGGAAATGTGTATGTAGTGTATAGCAGNNCTACCCGAAAAACCAAAATGGGGAACACTATTTATTGCAGCCGGAAAAAAAGATAAAATTAATAAAGTAGATATTGTAGGTTTCTTATCACAAAAGGGCGAACTGAAGAAAGATGAAATTGGTTTGATTGATGTAAAAGATTTTACGGCTTTTGTTGCCGTTCGCAAATCAAAAATGAGCCATGTTATCCAATTGGTTAAAGACCAAAAAATAAAGGGAAAGAAAGTAAAAATTGCGGCTGCTAAATAATTTCTCTAATAAAAAAAAGGCTACCTCAGAATTTTGAGACAGCCCCTGTATTTTTTATTACTCAAATAAAAGTAGGTACTTCTAAAGTTATTAAATCCATTAGCACATTAGCAAATTATTTCTTCATATACATCACTTCCTTAACCAATTTCACCGTTCTTTCTACGCTGGGCAAATATGCCGTAACTAAATTGGGTGCATAATGCATAGGAGCATCCACTGATGTAATTCTGCGTATTGGAGCATCTAAATAATCGAAACCTTCTTTTTGAATTCGATACGCTATTTCAGAACTTACAGATGCAAATGGCCATTGCTCTTCTACAATCACCAGGCGATTTGTTTTTTTCACACTTTCTAAAATGGTAAACCAATCGAGTGGGCGAATGGTGGCTACATCTATTACTTCTGCTTCTATACCCTCTTTTGCCAATTCTTCAGCGGCAGATAAAGCCACTTTCATCATTTTGTTAAACGAAACGATGGTAACATCTTTCCCTTCTCTTTTTACAAAGCACTTGCCAATGGGTAATATATATTCTTCTTCCGGAACTTCACCTTTATCGCCATACATCACTTCACTTTCCATAAACATCACCGGATCGTCATCTCTAATAGCAGCCTTCAATAATCCTTTTGCATCGTAGGGATTACTCACCGAAATAACTTTTAGGCCCGGAATATTGGCATACATGCTTTCAAAAGCTGTAGAGTGCTGTGCACCTAATTGACCGGCACTACCATTGGCACCTCTAAAAACAATAGGACAACCAATTTGACCGCCACTCATAGCCAACATTTTAGAAGCAGTATTTAAAATTTGATCTAAGGCTAATACGGCAAAATTCCAGGTCATAAATTCTACTATCGGACGGAGACCGTTTTGAGCTGCCCCTACCGCAATGGCACTAAAGCCCAATTCTGCAATAGGTGTATCAATTACTCTTTTTGGCCCAAATTCATCCAACATTCCCTGGCTTACTTTATAGGCTCCATTGTATTCAGCAACTTCCTCTCCCATTATAAAGACCCTGTCATCCTTCCTCATTTCTTCACTCATGGCTTCTCTTAAAGCTTCTCTAAACGCAATTTGACGCATATTGATGTTTTGTTAAGTTGATAATTTCCCAGCTTAGGGTGCGCAAATTTATTCTATAAGCTGCACACAAACAAATTGGAAGTTAAATTAATCGCAGCCTTGAAACAAACTTGTTCTGTTGCTTTTTTTTGCCCCGGTTTACCTATGATTAAACCTAATGTTATTGAGCAGGTCTATTGGTGCAAACCAATAATAATTACAAAAAATTCTTTATTATGAAAGCAAAATTATCAATCTATTTAAGCGCCCTATTACTACTTTTTGCTGTTACAACCATGTCGTTCAAAGTTGGAGGTTGGCGTTCTTTGGGAACCAAAACCGTTAACTATAAATTGGACAGAGATGTATTGGATGTACAATTAAGAGATGGCGTTTTTAAACAATTGAAATTTGTGGTACGTGGAGGCTCTCTTAATATGCATAAAGTGGTGGTACATTTTGAAAACGGTGGCCAACAGGAAATTAACCTTCGCCACAATTTTGAACGCCGCAGTTCAAGTAGAATTGTTGACTTAAAAGGCAACAACCGAATTATTGAAAAAATAGTTTTTTGGTACGATACTCAAAACTCAGCAAATAATAAGGCAAGAGTTACAGTTTTGGGAAAATAAAAAATTCATTAAAAAAAATTGGCACTTAAAACAGTGCCGATTTTTTTTATGTTAGATATTTTCAATTTTATTTATACCCTAAAATCTTCAACATACTTTGGGCGGTTTGTTCTTTAGCATAAACCCATTCAACCAATTTACCGTTTTTATCTTTTTCAATGATAATATGCTTTGGCGATGGAATTAAACAATGTTTAATTCCACCATAACCACTTATTTGATCCTGGTAAGCACCGGTATGAAAAAATCCAACATACAATGGTTCGTGGCTATTGCCTGTTTCAGGATTGCTGTTTTTTACCTTGGGCAAAAACACTTCATTGATATGTTCTTCGGAATCGTAATAGTCGTGCCCATCACAAGTAATACCACCCAGTACTACCCTTTGGTATTCGTTCTCCCACTTATTAATGGGAAGCATCAAAAACTTTTCTCCAATACCCCAGGTATCGGGCAAAGTAGTAATAAANNTACCAGGTTTCTCTGTCGTTTTGATGCTTCTCTCCTATTACACTGTAAATATGTGCCATGCTTTCACCAACGGTAAAGCTGCCAAACTCTGTATAAATATTTGGCATTTGAACTTTGGCTTTTTTGCAGGCAGCTTTAATGTTACCAACTATTTCGTTTATCATAAACTGATAGTCGTAGTTAAAAGCCAGCGAATGTTTAATAGGAAAGCCACCACCAATATTAATTGAATCCAATTCTGGACATATCTTTTTCAACTGGCAATACAGGTTGATACTTTTTTGCAACTCACTCCAGTAATAAATATCATCTTTAATGCCTTTATTCAAAAAGATGTGCAGCATTTTTAATTGAAACTTATCTTCATTCCCTTCAATTTCATCTACATAATATTCCAGCACATCTTTTGCTTTAATGCCCAATCTGGAAGTATAAAAAGGGAAGCTCGGTTCTTCTTCGGCTGCTATTCTAATACCCAGTTTAAAAGGTTCTTTGCTTCGGATGCTACGTTTATACATGGCCAGTTCTTCCTTATTATCCAACACAGGAATTACATTTTTAAAACCGGAATTTATCAGTTTGGCAATGCGGCTGGTATAGTTCTTTTGTTTAAATCCATTACATACAATATGCGTGTCTTTGGTAATTTTTCTACGCTTGTATAAGTTGTTGATGATTTCAATATCGTATGCAAATGATGTCTCTAAATGAATCTCGTGCTTTAAAGCTTCTTCCACCACAAAACTAAAGTGAGAACTTTTAGTACAATAACAATAGTTGTATTTGCCTTCGTACTTATGCTTTTTAAAAGCATTGGCAAATAATTGTTTTGCTTTATTTATTTGCATCCCTATTTTGGGCAGGTAACTTATTTTTAAAGGAGTACCATATTTATCAATCAGGGCTTTAATATCAATGTCGTTGTATTGCAGGTAATCATCTTTTACTTTAAAATCTTCCTGTGGAAAATTGAAGGTTTGATCTACAAGACCCTGGTATGTATTATTCATTTACGAAACCAAATATGCTGGTGAAAAAATTTTTTTACAAATGTAGTTTTTAAAATAATTACAAAAGCAATATTGCCAAATACCGTAAAATTTTTATTTAGGTATTAAACAAAAAAAACCGTTCGTTTTGCCGAACGGTTGCTTTATTAAAATAAAATTAAGATGAATTTATTTTACAGAGTTTACCAATGCTTTAAAGGACTCTGGTTCATTCATAGCCAAATCGGCCAAAACCTTGCGGTTTAAGTCAATATTTTTTTCTGCTAATTTGTGAATGAAAGTACTGTAAGTCATTCCTTCTTCTCTTACGGCAGCATTGATACGTGCAATCCATAATGCACGGTAATCACGCTTTTTAATTTTACGGCCAACGTAGCTGTACGTTAAACCTTTTTCCATTACGTTTTTAGCAACGGTATATACATTTTTGCGCTTGCCATAATAACCTTTGGCAGCTTTTAATATCCTTTTGCGGCGAGCCCTACTGGCTACTGCATTTACTGAACGAGGCATATTTTAATTTTTTAAAAGTTAAGGTTGATAATTACTTTTTGTTTTAGGGAATTACTATTTCATTCCCAATAAACGTTTTACAAAGTGCATGTTACTGTCGGCTACTACACCATCTTTACGCATTGCACGCTTACGCTTTGTTGATTTTTTGGTGAGAATGTGACGTTTAAAAGATTTTTGAAAAGTAATTTTACCTGAACCGGTTACTTTAAAGCGCTTCTTTGCGCTGCTGTTGGTTTTAACCTTTGGCATTTGTTATAAAAGTATTTCATTACTGCCTGCTGGCGTTCCGCACCGGCGGAAACTTATGGAGCCTTGTGGCAAATAGTCCGAAAGCATTTTTCGGGTTGCAAAAGTAGGCATTTATATTAAAAAAAATGAGTTGTTTTAAAAAAGATTTTTCCTCATGAGTAAATATTCAGGCAATTACTTTAGTTTTAACACGAGTAAACTTTACAACTAAAGCTTGCTTTGCCAAAATAAAACTACTGTAATTCAATAGATTAAGATGGAAATTTCGCATCAACCAACCAAAAAAAGCCGCCTAACCATGTGGATTATGATTGCCATGGTTGCAGGTATTGTTGCCGGCTATTTTGTACATGAATATTGTTCTGCTGAAACAAGAAAAAGTTTTGCCGAAAATATTAATCTGCTTACTACCATTTTTTTAAGAATGGTACAAATGATTATTGCACCCATTGTTTTTGCCACTCTTGTGGTGGGCATTGCAAAATTGGGCGATATGAAAACTGTTGGCCGGGTAGGCGGCAAAGCTATGATATGGTTTATTACCGCTTCGCTGGTTTCGCTTGCCTTAGGTTTAATCCTTGTAAATGTTACCAAACCGGGCGTAGGTGCCGATATCACCAATACAGATCCAAATGCAGTTAAAGATTTGCTCGAAAAATCGAAGGGCTTCTCCCTGCAAAAATTTGTGGAGCATGTGGTTCCCAGGAGTGTGGTGGAAGCTATGGCCACCAATGAAATTTTACAATTGGTAGTTTTCTCTATTTTCTTTGGTATTGCACTTACGGCCATTGGAAAAAAAGGCGAAAACATTATTAATGCATTGGATTCATTGGCCCATGTGGTACTTAAAATGGTTAGCTATGTTATGTACCTGGCTCCTGCAGGTGTATTTGGCGCAATGGCTGCTGCTATTGCAAAAAACGGCCTGGGTATTTTAAAAACCTTTGGATATTATATTGGTTCATTTTATTTTGGCCTGGTAATTCTATGGGCATTGCTGTTATTTATCGGGTATCTTATTTTAAAAAACAGACTGCCTACTCTTTTGAAGCGAATTGCTACGCCTATGTCTATCGCTTTTAGTACTGCAAGCAGCGAAGCTGTATATCCAAAGTTGGTAGAAGAAATGGAGCGATTTGGATGCAATAATAAAATTGTAAGTTTTGTATTACCGCTTGGATATTCTTTCAACCTCGATGGTAGTATGATGTACATGACTTTTGCCAGTATGTTTATTGCCCAGGCTTATAACCTTACACATATCACCGGGGATATTTCGCAACAAATAATTATGTTGTTGGTGTTTTTAATTACCAGTAAGGGTATTGCCGGTGTTCCCAGAGCTTCATTAGTAGTGGTACTGGCAACCGGTGCCATGTTTGGAATACCTGCCGAAGGTGTTGGACTTATTTTGGCTATTGATGTTTTTTGTGATATGGGCAGAACGATGACCAATGTATTGGGAAATGCTTTGGCAACTGCAGCAGTTAGTAAATGGGAAGGACAGTTAGATCCCGAGCCCAAATTTGAATGATGGTTTTAAAACTTTTTGTAAAATTATTGCCTGATTCATTTTTTGGTCTTTGGCAGAATATAACAAGGTAACATTTTCCTGCTTTGCAATAGCACGCACTCTTTTAATTTCTGCTTGCTGCTCCGAAAGCTCCTGTATATATTTTTTCTCAAAGGCTTTAAACATTTCTGGTTGATGTCCGTACCATTTTCTTAGCGCTGTGCTGGGTGGCAACAGTTTATTCCATTCATCCAGTGCTAATGCTTCTTTTTTTATTCCCCTGGGCCATACCCTATCAACCAACATTCTATATCCATCATCTTTTTCAACAGGTTCATACACTCTTTTAATTTTGACCATCGCATTTAAGGTTAATTTTTGCATTCAAGTTTTACTGCGTATTTACTCCAGTCATCGTATCCATCAATTCTTATCATTGAATTTCCATTTGCACTTACCCAACTTATTTTAATAAAAATTAAATCCTTCCCGGGCATTTTCACTTTGTAATAGTAGTAGCCTGTCAATTCTTTATCGGCACAGCTTTTTATCAAAATAGCGGTAAAATCTTTTTTATGAAAGAGGCTATCCAAAACATATTTCCCTTTCAATTCTTTGGAAGCAGTACTGATAATGCTGAACGACGAAAATCCCATTCTTGGCCCCTTGAGCATTATTTGCCATTTTACCGGTTGGTTGTTCAACAAAAACGACCGGCCATTTATAACTATATCTATGCTGCCCAATCGGTAAAAATTAATGGTGGTATCATCGCTCATGATGATTCTGTCTTCCTTCCATTTTACCGGATATTTTTTGGAGTTGCCAACTGCCCAATCACCTACCGAAGAATAGCCGGTGCTATCCATCCATATTTTTTTGATTAGATCGTATAATTCGGGCTTGCTGTTTTGGGCTTTAGCAAAATGAGTTATCAAAAGCAGCAATATGGAGATGCTTATTTTTATCATATTGACAAAATAAACATTCAATTGGAAAAATGCAATACTTACTAATCTATATTGAGGATGCTATTAGTATGATTATAAAAATCGGCTGACTTGCTCTACCGATTTTTTATTTTGTGGATGCACAAAAATAAAGTCAACCACTGTTTCTGGATGTCCTATAGTTGCAGGCAACAGTTTGCCATTGTTTACATAATATTGGGTATATCCTAAAGAGTGTAAAAAATCTTCTACTACTTTTTTGTGTGTGCCCCAGGTTTCAACTTGTATAATTGGCCGATGCTTCTCAAATACAGGTTTCATTTCGGGAAATACATATTCTTCATATCCTTCAATATCGCATTTTAAAAAATCAAGGCGATGTAGGTTTTGGAACAATTCACTACCCTTCTTCATTTGTGCATTGAACTTAAATCCATATTCATCCAGGTTGCCATGTGTTTTGCTGTCATAAACATTGGGCAAACCGGTAGAGAGATAACTTAAGTTTTTTGGAATTACCAAAGTGATTTCTTTTTCTTCGGTACCCAAGGCATAAGGCATTATGGTTACCTGCTTTTTATTTTTAAGCCGCCATTGTAATATTTCGTTGAAGGGAATAACGGGTTCTACAGAATACAATTTGCCGGCTGGGCCAATCCATTGTTGAATTAAGTTGGAATAATAGCCTAAGTTGGCACCCAAGTCAATTACCGTATCGCCATTGTTCACTAAATTTTTGGCGAAATAATGATACTGATATTTTGGATTATTTTTCAACAAGCCGCTTTTGTACAAAAACAAAAACGAACTATTGAGAAACTTTAAATAATTCTTTTGACTAAGTGTTTTGTACAATATTTTATTTACAATTCCCATTCAATATTACTCCTTATCTTTTTTATCTTCAGATGTTGCTTCATCTGCTCCTTTTAAATAAGTGGGCAAATTTAAGCCGGCCATGTTAAACAAATCATTTAAAGGTGGTACCGTTTTCATCATGCCCGAAACAAAGTTGGCAGTGCTGGTATTTCCATCGGCACCATTGCCGCTATCCCACACTGTAATTTTATCAATCTTAAGATTCTTAACTGCCTCTACCTGTGTTTTTACTAATTCGGGTAATTTTTCAATTAGCAACAATTGGAATGCTTTTGTAGGATCGCCTCCGGCAGCAGTAACCACATCTCTGTAACCTTGCGCCTGCTTGGTTAATATTTCAAACAAACCTTTTGCCTCGGCTTCCATTTTTGCATAAATAGCATCCGCCTCACCTTTTGCGTTCTCTCTAATAGTTTCGGCTGCAGCCTGTGCTTCAATAATAGCTTTTTGTTTGGCAATTTCAGCAGGTACCACTATGTTGGCTACCTGAGTGGCTCGCTCTCTTTGCTGGCGGGCTTCTTCTGCTTTTTGTTCGGCAACATAAGAAGCTTCCAAAGCTTTTGCCTGTTGTACTTTTTCGGCCGATACTGCCAGTCTTAATGCTTCTGCTTCTCTTTCTCTACGGGATGCATCTGAATTGGCAATGGTAATTTTTGCCTCATTTTCACCGGCTACAGCCGAAGCATTGGCTTCCGATGTTTTAATCCTGGTATCTCTTTCGGCCTCTGCCCTACCTATTGATTCATCTTTTCCTGCAACGGCAATGCTAATTTCCCTGTCCTTTTGTGTGATGGCTATCTTCACATCTCTGTCTCTATGCGTTTCGGCAATTTGTGTTTCTCTTTCTCTGTCTGCAAGCGCTTTACCGGTTTCACCAATTTTTACTTGTTCGGCAACACTTATGATTGCTTCGTTAACCGCTTTTGCTGCTGCTTCTTTACCTAACGCTTCTATATAACCGCTTTCGTCTCTAATATCGGTTACGTTTACATTTATCAGTTTTAAACCAATTTTTTTCAACTCGGTATCAACGTTTTTAGAAATATTATCTAAAAACTTATCTCTGTCGCTGTTAATTTCCTCAATTGTCATGGTAGCAATTACCAAACGGAGTTGGCCAAACAAAATGTCTTTCGACAATTCCTGAATTTGTTCGGGAGTAAGACCCAGCATACGTTCTGCAGCATTGTTCATACTTTCCGGATCGGTAGAAATGGCAATGGTAAATCTACAAGGCACATCTACCCTAATATTTTGACGGCTTAATGCATTGGTAAGATTAGCTTCAATGCTTATGGGTTTTAAATCGAGGTAAGCATAATCCTGAATCACCGGCCAAATAAATGCACCACCACCATGTACACATTTTGCCGAAGCTCCGCCGGTTTTACCATAAATCACCAAAATTTTATCGGATGGACATCGCTTGTATCGGGATATTAAAGCAGTTACGGTTACAAACAGTACTACTACTGCCACCACAATAATCATTAGAGGAGAAAGCATAATTTATATGTTTTATTGAGTATTATATTTTTTCAACCAGTACCAGGTTATTCGATTCTATTTGCACCACTTTTACCGGAGTGCCGGTGGCAAGCCGTTCATGATTGGTTACGGCATTAATTTCCTGTACACTTCCTTTTACACTCACTTGTATTTTACCAATGCCCATTTTATTTTCGGGTATAGGAATATATACTGTGCCGGTTTGGTGAAGGGTATGGTTTATATTAAAGGTATTGTCTTCGCCAAACTTTTGAATTTGCCGAATAATTAAAAAGAATACAGCCACAAACGCAAGCCCTACCAATGCGCTTGCTATTACAAGAATTGCTTT
The DNA here is from genome assembly GCA_002352045.1 of Chitinophagaceae bacterium UBA2793. GTDB lineage: Bacteria > Bacteroidota > Bacteroidia > Chitinophagales > Chitinophagaceae > Ferruginibacter. Next base: position 10,432 of record DEHT01000035.1, read on the forward strand.
ACTGCCAATACTATTGTAAAACGATATGCCTGCCCAACCAAAGCCCAGCAAAAAATTAATAAGGTTCCTAAGAGAAAATAATTGAAAAGGTGCTTCTCCATCGGCCAGGTCGCCGCTAAAATCTGCATCTACACCATCCGTAGCATCGGTGCCGGCAAATGTCATAATTGTTTGCACTATAAATATAAGACTGGCCGGTAAAGCTATAAACCAAAATGTTCGAAGCAGTGGTTCCATCCCGGCAAAAAATTCCATCATATTTGTGTTGGTTTAATAAATGGTTTGTTGCAAATGTATTATAATAAAGATATTTTATTTCAGCTTAATTAAATATTCGCTTATTAAAAATTGCATTTTAATTTTTGGAACTTTTTAGAATTGCTTCTATTTTAATATTCATATTATTTAGCAGTTCCAATTGTTTTGCCTGTATTTCAAACAATTTTTTTATTTGACCCGATTCTAGCACATCTATTTTTTCATGAAGACTACGAATCTGCATCTCGGATTTAAGATTAACTAAATAATCGCTTTTACTTTGCTTACGATCTTTTTCAGCCTGCCTGTTTTGGCTCATCATTATGATGGGGGCTTGTAATGCTGCCAAACAAGAGAGTACCAGGTTCATTAAAATAAATGGATATGGATCAAATTGAAAATGTTTCAAAGCCACTATATTAAAAACTATCCAGCAAAAAAGAATACAACAAAAAATAATTATAAAACGCCAGCTACCTCCAAATGTAGCTACCTCATCGGCTATTCGTTGTCCGGCAGTAAGCTTCTCATTGTATGATTGGTTTATATGATCTCCTAATAAACTTTCTTCTACGATTGACTTTTCAACTATTGCTCTTAAACTATCTTCATAAGGTTGATCATCGGTTAATAAAGCAAAAGATTTTTTACTACTCATAAAAAAATTGTTTGCTATAAATATAGCCAACTAAGCGTATTGTTACTACAAGTATATGTAGTAGATGTACTATTTTTTTATGTTTTTTCCCAACATATTTTTTTTAGCACAGTTCTTGCATCTAAAAAATATCCTACAGAAAATTCCAGCTTGTGAGAAATAACCTGTTGAAAAAATATTTATTATTGTGTGCATTGTTTTATAACGGAATTGCCGAAGCACAATTACCTTCCTTAAATTGGGCACTCCGTTTTGGAGGCTCAGCAGTAGATATTCCCTACGCAATTAAATTTACAACAGACGGTGGCACTATCGCAGCCGGTTATACCGACTCTCAAGATGGCCAGGTTACTCCTCATGCCAATAGAGAATATTGGGATTTGTGGGTGGTAAAATTGAATGTTTGCGGATCTATTCAGTGGGAACTTTCGTTAGGCGGAACCGGTTACGAAAGTGCCAGGGATATTGAACAAACTGACGATGGCGGTTATATTGTTTTGGGCGAAACCAATAGTACCGATGGAGGTGTGGTTGCAGGCTACGGAGGTACAAAAGATATTTGGCTTGTAAAACTTTCGGCCTTGGGAACTGTGCAATGGCAAAAAAGATTCGGTGGTACAGGTTTAGATATTGGTAATCACATAAGTATTACCCCGGCTGGCGATTATCTAATTGCTGCATCCACTTCCTCAAACGATGGCGATGTTATCGGCAATCATGGAACCGGTGGATATACCGATGGATTGATAATGAAGATTAGCCCTTCTGGAAATGTTATTTATAGCAAATGCTTTGGTGGCACCAAAAATGAAGAACTTTTAAAAATTATTACTATTGGAAACCGCACCTATGCCGCAGGATATGCTAACTCCATTGATGGTGATATTCCTCCCAATCAAAAAAATTATGATGCCTGGCTTTTGGCATTAGATAATAATGGCAACAAAATTTTCAGCAAAATTTATGGCGGTTCTCAAAATGATGTAAGTTATAGCATAACGGCTGGCAATGATGGCTCACTTACCTTAGGCGGATATACTACCAGTAACGATGGAGATGTTTCCGGTGCTAAAGGCAGCCAGGACTATTGGGTTATTAATGTATCACAAGCTGGCCAACTCAACTGGCAAAAAGTATTGGGAGGCTCAGAAGCAGATTATTGTAATGCAATACTCACCGATACAGATGGTGGATATATAGCTGCGGGTATCTCCTACTCATCGGATGGAGATGTGGATGATGCCAGGGGTGAAGGTGACTATTGGTTGGTGAAATTATCATCCACCGGAACAGTCCTTTGGAAAAGAAATTTTGGTGGCAGCGAAAACGATCACCTGAGAAGTATTATTTACAAACCATCTTTAAAAGAATATTATTTGTCCGGCGATTCCGAAGACGGTGGCGGGGAGTTTAGTAATTCATTTGGCGATGTTGATTTTGGTATTATTAAACTTAGGCAGCCTTTGGAAGAAATAAAAGATTCCACCGTTTGCGATACCCTTGCCTTTGTTCCTCTCACTGATACCCTTACCGATGTTTGCGGTTACGATTCTGTGTATGTGCAGTACAAACCGATTTTAATAAACGGCCCATTGGATAGTATAAAAAAAGCCGATACCATTTTTGTAGGCCAATCTTACACTTTACCTTCTTCGGGAAATGGAACTATTGTTTGGCAAAATCACCCAACGCTCAGTTGTAGCAATTGCCCTCAACCGGTAGCAACACCAATAGTAACCACCATTTATTCTGTTACCAATACTTTACCGCACGGTTGCATAGTGCAAGACCAGTTTAGGCTTGTTGTACTCAACGATGCCATTGTTTTTACTCCAAATGCTTTTACTCCAAACGGTGATGGGCTCAACGATTACTTTGGCCCCTTAGGCAAAGTACCCGATGGCTTTCGAATGCAAATTTTCAATCGTTATGGTGAAACCATTTTTGTGAGCAATACCATGAATGTAAGATGGAACGGACTGCTCAAAGGAAAGCAGCAGCCACTGGGTTCTTATGTTTACATTTTTTATTTTAAAGACATCAATGGTAAACAGCATCAACAAAAAGGAACCTTTACTTTAATAAGATAAATATTGAAAAACCACCTATATGAACAGGAACGAATTCATAAGAGCTTTTGCCAACCGGGGCAATAAAAAAAGTAAAACTTTTTTTAGCGGCTTACTTCCCTACACCGGTCAGTGGACGGTAAATGAAGTAACACATTTGCTTAAACGAACTATGTTTGGTGCAAAGAAAAGCGATGTAGATTATTTTTTAGGAATGAGCATGAGCGATGCAGTGGATGAACTTTTAAATAATGTAAGCACTCCTACTCCACCCTTAAGAGATTATGGATTAATTGTAACAGAAGATGGCACTTACGACGACCTTGGTGTAGTACAAGGACAAACCTGGGTAAACGATCCAAACATGGCAAGTGTGGCCGATGCAAGGCCCTCTATTGCCCGCTTACGGATGGAAAGTTTACGCAAATGGTGGAGTGGTTTAATTATTAATCAGCAAAGAAGTATCCAGGAAAAAATAGTTTTATTTTGGCATCATCATTTTTCGGTGCAGAGCGAAGAAGTGGGCAATCCGCAAATGATGTTTCGGCATCATAATTTGTTACGCAGTCATGCATTAGGCAATGTAAAAACAGTTACCAGGGAAGTATCTATTGATCCTGCAATGCTATATCACCTAAATGGATATTTAAATTCTCGCCTGGCGGCCGATGAAAATTTTGCCCGTGAATTACAGGAACTCTTTACCATTGGCGTAGGTGGCGAAACGCATTTTACCGAAAACGATGTGTATGCAGCGGCAAGAGTGCTAACCGGCTGGAGAGTAAGAACCGTACCGCTTGAATCGTACATTGACAGCAGTGCTCACGACACAGGCACCAAAACATTCTCTGCATTTTATAATAATACCAGCATTACCGGTGGCGATGCAGCCACAGAATTAGATGCACTCATCAACATGATTTTTAATACACCCGAATCGGCAACATTTATTTGCAGAAAACTATATCGCTTTTTTGTGTATTACGAAATAGATGCTGCTACTGAAACCAATGTAATAGAACCACTGGCTGCAATTTTAAGAAACAACAATTATGAAATAAAACCTGCTTTGGAAACACTTTTTAAGAGCGAACATTTTTTTGATGTATTGAACCAGGCATGTTTTATCAAAAGCCCATTTGACTTTTTGGTAGGAACACTGAGAGAATTTAATGTACCATTTCCTGCCTACACCGATTACAGTAATGGATACCCTTTATTTTATAGTATTTACGAAAAAGCGGCTATGATGCAATTGAATCTTTTTCAACCACCCGATGTAAATGGTTACCCTGCCTTTGTGCAAGGCCCTATGCACTATGAGTTGTGGGTAAACAGCAACTCCCTTCCACGAAGAGCCGATTATACCGATGCATTAGTAGCAGATAATGTGGTTGATGTTAGAGGCTTTGCCAACTTTTCTGCAAACCCGGCTAATCCAGATACATTAATTACAGATATAACATCGCTGTTGTTGCGTTATCCTTTAAGCGATACTTCAAAAACTTATGTAAAAACAAGGTTTTTATTGAACAATAGTTCCGATAACAACATTTGGACAACAGCCTGGAATAGCAACAGCCCTACGGTGGAAACATCACTCAAAAATCTTTTTGCATTTTTAATGAACCTACCGGAATTCCATTTGTGCTAACCTATAAAAAACCACTATAATGAACAGACGAAAATTTTTATCCAATACAGCCCAGGCAGTTGCCCTGCCTGCATTACTAAATGGTTTTTCATTTACGGCTATGGGCGAAACGCATAGCAAAATAACTGAGTTATTAGGAAGAACAGATACAGATCATGTATTGGTTTTAATTCAAATGGCCGGCGGTAACGATGGATTGAATATGGTAGTGCCATTAGATATTTATGCCAACTATTACAATGCAAGAACCAATGTAGCCATTGAACAAAGTAAAGTACTTCGGTTAAACGGAACCGATAAATCGGGCCTGCACCCGGCAATGACTGCGTTACAAAATTTGTACAACGATGGAAAAATGAATATCATTCAATCGGTAGGTTACGATAATCCAAGTTTCTCCCATTTTCATGCAACCGATATTTGGAGAACCGGTGACAGCACTGCAATAAGGTCGCACAGAGTAAAAACCGGCTGGCTGGGCCGATACTTAGAAGATGAATTTGAGGGTTATCCCGATGCGTTTCCGAACAATTCAATGCCCGATCCATTAGCAATACAAATAAGTGATACACCCACACTTGAAGTACAGGGAAATATTTATTCAATGGGATTATCAATTACCAATCCCGAAAAGGTTTATACATTTCAAAATCCATTTTCCGATTATCCGCTCAACTCTGCTCCGGCCAATAAAGAACTACGATTTTTAAGAGTGGTTTCTGAAAAAACAAAAATATATTCCGACATCATTAGAGATGCTTATCAGCGAGCAGCTACTATGGCAACCTACCCTACCGAAAATTATTTGGCAGATCAATTAAAAATAGTAGCCCGGCTAATTAAAGGCGGTTTAAAAACAAGGGTATATACCGTAACCATTGGTGGTTTCGATACACATAAAAAACAAGTGAATGCAAGTGATACCAGTACCGGCTTACATGCACAGCTAATGAAAAACTTATCAACCGCCATTGATGCTTTTCAAAAAGACATTGAATTAATGAACCTGCAAGATAGAGTGCTGGGAATGACATACTCAGAATTTGGCCGCAGAATAAAATCGAACGCCAGCCTGGGAACCGACCACGGTTCTGCTGCACCGGTAATAATGTTTGGAAAAAATGCCAAAGCAGGTATTTTAGGCAATAGCCCCGATATTCCCGCAGACATCCAGGTAGTAAACAATATTCCTTTACAATACGATTTCAGAAGCGTGTATGCTTCTGTGTTAGCACAATGGTTTTGTGTAAAGCAGCCGGCATTGGACGAAATTTTATTACAAAACTACCAGGCATTGCCCTTAATAAAAGGTGGCCCATGCGGTTTACCCGATGATATTGACGATACCAATAACAATGCAAATAAATTGGTTTTAAAAATGTGGCCCAATCCATACCATGTAGCTGCAACCCTTCAATTTTCTACCAATGGCGGCCATACATTAATACAACAAATTAATTCCCTGGGGCAGGTTGTAAAAGTATTGGCTAATCAAAACTATGCAGCAGGTACCTATAACATTGATATTTATAACGATGGATTACCAAGCGGTGCATATTTTATAAGGTTGCAAAACGAATCGCTGCAAAAAGTGCTGAGTGTAGTGAAAGTGCAATAAGTTTTAAACAAATTTGAGTTTAAGTACCGTAATACTTTTTTAGAATTTGTTTATTAACTTGTCGTTTATGTTTGGACTATTTAAAAGCAAAGAAAAAAAAGTAAGTATTACCGA
>DEHT01000097.1 GCA_002352045.1 Chitinophagaceae bacterium UBA2793
AAATCTGTTTGAATCCATTCTCCCATATTACTGCTTGCTGCACTCCAGTAGGTTTTTGCCAACTCGTCCACTGCATTGTTGGCCACATAACCACCATAAGTGGAGGATACCTGCACCGGTTTATTAAAATTCAGCAGCATCCAACCGGTGNNGGATAATCGCCAAAAGTAGTATTGCAAAACATTACATCGTCTTTATCGAAGCCGGTAGGCCAAATGCCCAATCTCCTTTCAAAAGTATTTTTTACCGATATAACGGTAGTGGACACATGCCAATACTGATTATACAAATCTTTAAAAGTAGCACCATGCCCGGCTCCTCTTACAAAGCCACCCAACTTAATACTTAATGGATCGCTTTGTGCCTCAAAACCACCCAACGGATTGTTGCCAATAAGCAAGCCATCGGCATAGCCACTAAACTCGGTACCGGGTGCGCCATATTGCAAATAATATTTGTTTTTATACTTCGTCATGTGGCTGCCTTCAATAAAGGGATCTAAAAAAGTATTGTCCATGTGTTCGCCAAAACGCTGCCATCCAAAACGCCAGGGCTCCAGTAAATACATTTCTTTTCGGGTACCAAAAGGCTTCATGGTTTTTCTATCTAATTCAATTCCGTACATTGGATACCTGTTGCTGCTGCCATTGTACATATACAATTTGTCATCATCATCAGTAAAAAAAGTAGGATCCCATCCGCCAATTTCAAAAGAATCTACCAAAGGTTTCCAGTCGTTGGCTTTGGGGTTTGTACTCATCCAAATAGAAAAATTAGTGCTGTAAGTACTGCCCATCACTATCATGGTATCGCCTATAATACCCACAGCGGGTGCACACAATTCGTCATAAACATTGTTCCATGGACGAAGAAATTTTTTAGCTACAAAATTCCAATGAAGCATATCGCTGCTCCACCAATAACCCCATTGATTGGTGCTGAATAAATAATAATCGCCTTTATAAGTAACAATCACAGGATCGGCGGTGGCCCTATGCCTTCCCCAATTGCTAAAATTTGGAATGGGTGTATATCCATAATCAATATTAATTGGATTGCAGTATGTTTTTTGCTGTGCCAATAATCCTTTGCNNCACATATTTAATATCCCTGCTTATCAGTTTCCAATTATCGGTTCTAAATGGAGAAGCCGGTAAACCTTCTTTATTAAATAAATTTCCACTGGCATTGTTATCTATCCAGCCATACCTTACCGCCACTGGATTTTGGATTTCATCGTTCCATACCACTACTTCATTGCCCTCTATAACAGCCTTGGCCCAACGAAACAAATGATTTTCTCCGGCAATTAAAAAACCGGATAATATATTCTGATTATTTTTTGCCGCTACCAGGCCCGACCCTGTTTCGGTAAATTGAATTTTGATTTTGTTTCCCTGGATGCTATAGGATTTATAGAGGGGACCAGATGATACCAATTTTTTCTGATAGGTTTTGTTTAAAGCAATAAGGGCTAACCTTTCACCTACAGCTTTTTTATTTCGGGGATGAATATCGTTGGCATCGCCCACATCGGAGCTTACCACCATACCGGTATTTGGAATACTGAGGGCATTTAATTGAGCTTCTCTGAGTTCGGCCCAACGGCTGCCCGTGGTTCCGTTTTCGTTATTGGCATTATAAGCGGCTAATTGCACATAATTAAATGGCAAATCCTCATTTTTAAATTTATCTCTCCAGTCTTTAATCAAAAGAGGAAAAGAAGTGTTGTACTGGAATGCCCTGCCTGCATTGGTTTCGCCCTGGTACCAATTGATTCCTTTTAAAGAAAATGGAAGTAAAGGATGAATCATTGCATTAAACAAAAGAGCAGGTAAAGAATTGGGACCCATCGCAGCCACCTGAAGATTTTGCTGAGCCCTTGCTTTCCATTTACCGGACAGTGGAATTTCTGAATCGCTTACATGCAATTTTACTGAAACCGAAGGGCCATAAAAACCGCCATTGCCACCTGTATCAAACACTTTTACTGCAATGGTATTTTTTCCTTTCTTTAAAATTGAAACCGGAATACTGTATTTTCTCTTCACATCCCATCCTTCTGTTTCGCCAATTTTAATTCCGTTTACAAAAACAATATCTCTATCGTCAATAGTACCCAATTCAAGAATAAAGTCGCTTAACAATTGATCTTGTGTCAACTCTACTGAAGTACGATACCACATAATACCATCGTAGCCCGCAAGGCCCTGGTCTTCCCAACTTTGAGGCACATACAGCCAACTCCAAAAGCTATCATCGTACTGAGGCTTCTCCCATCCATCTAATTTTTCATTGGCAATTTCCTTTTGAAATCCGGCTAACTGTGCTTTCATTTTAGCCAATTGAAAATTTTTGTATTGTTCTTCTGTTTCCGGAATTTGGCCGGCTATATGCTGGAATATTTCATTGGATTGTAGCGCATCTTTACTTATCCATGTTTCTACCATGCTGCCACCCCAACTGCTATTGACAATACCAATGGGTACTTTCAATTCTTTTTGTAATGCCTGTGCAAAATAATATCCTACGGCAGTAAAATCGCCGGTTGCTGTGGGTGAAGCTAACTTCCATTCGGTAGTACGAATATCATCCAAAGGAGCAATACTTATTTCATGCGCTACTTTTACATGCCTTATTTGATTATTGGCCGAAGCTGTAATGGCGGCATTGGCATTATTGGTTTGCGCTACCACCCATTCCATATTCGACTGACCAGAGCAAAGCCATACATCGCCAATTAAAATGTCTTTCAAAACTTTTTGTTGGTTCCTTCCTTTTATTACAAGTGAATAAGGTCCGCCGGCATCTATTGCTTTGAGTGTAACCAACCATTTGCCTTTATCATCGGCCACACCCGACGCAGACAGCCCATTTATACTAACCGTTACGGTTTCGCCGGGCGAAGCCCAACCCCAAATATTCAATGGCGCATTGCGCTGCAACACCATGTGATTGTTAAAAATATTTGCAGGCTTTAATTGTGCATTGGTACTAAAAAAGAAAATACTAAACAGGCAAAAAAGAATTACTTTGTTCATGTGTTTATTTTTTTGTGCTTGTGTTTTTGGTAGAAAATATTTTTTCACTTTTCACTCTCTAATATCAACTTTCAATTCTCCTCTAACCAAATTATTTTATTTCCATTTCGGCCATTATAGGAAAATGATCCGAAGGATATTTCATTTCATAAGAATCGGTAAGGGTTGCAAATTTTTTAACGCTTATCTTTTTATTTCTTGATACAAAAATATAATCAATACAGCCCTCGGGTTTTTGCTGAAACTTAAATCCATTCCAGGTATCGGGATTGCCATAAACCAGTTTACTTTCTGTACTTGCATTGTTCATATTGGCAAACATATATTGAGCAGGGTCTTCCGTAGGTTTTGAATTAAAATCGCCTGAAAGAATTACTGGATAATTTTTGGCATTGACTTCATTTATTTTTTTAATAATCAATTTTGCAGATTCCAGCCTTGCCTGGGCACTCACATGATCAAAATGGGTATTAAAAACCCAAATCTTTTGTTTTGTTTTTTTGTGCTGAAACAATCCGTAAGTACATACTCTTCTACATGCTGCATCCCAACCAAAGGAAACACTGTCGGGTGTGGGTGAAAGCCAAAATGTTTTTTGTAACAGCAATTTATATTTATCCTTTTTATAAAAAATACAAGAATACTCACCCTCTGTATTGCCATCATCTCTTGCCACGCCAATTTGTTGATAGCCGTTTAAATTTTGCAACAGGTATTGCAACTGCTGATGCTGTACTTCCTGGCCTCCAACAAAATCGGGTTCGTAATAATTGATTAAGCCTGCAACTTTATCCTTGCGAAGTTCCCAACGGTTTTCACCGTCGGATGCTACATCGAGCCGAATGTTGAACGACATCATTTTTATATTGGTTTGTGCACCCAGCACTAAACCAACACATAAGCTACAAAAAAATAAAAAAAATTTTTTATTCATTCTTTAGAATTTAATCATTCTTTAAAATAATCTGCCGGTTTAAGCTGGTGCCGGGCGCCTCAATAACTACTTTATAAAAAGATGAAGGCATTGTACTTAAATCAACCGTTGCATTTTCTTTTTTTAAATCTACGTTGGCCATTAAACGATATTCATCATTGCCGCCCAACTTAAATTGATTGGTTGTGGTAACCCATATTTTTACCTTACCCTTCTTCTGCAATGCTTTCCAACTTATATTTAAGCTAGCATTTGAATGCTTCATATTTACAGTATTCAAGGAAGGTTTTTTTAAAAGAGACTGGCCATCTAATTCTCTTTGAACATTTACCGGAATTTGTATTTTTAAAAACGCTGCAATGGTTGGAAGTATATCCACAATGGCAGTTCCATTTTGCAGAAAGTATATTGGTAGATTTTGGTTACTAACTATCCAGGTGCTTCGTTCCTGAACACTTTGCCCTCCGTGATGTTTGCCAGTTTTATCTCTTCCATGGTCGGTGGTAATCCAAACCTGCCATTTTTCGTTATAGTTTTTTTGCCTATACTTTACAGCTTCCCAAATTTTGTTTATTTGCTTTTCCATTAACTTAACAGCTTCCGTTAGCGAATCGCTGTAACCATAGCGATGTGCCACATCATCGGTAAACTGAAGATAAACCCAGGATAAATCTGGCGCTTCAGTTCTAATGCTATATGCAGCTTGAGTGGCCACTTCATTATCTATAGCATGAATATAGTAACTGTTTTTATCGTGAGGGAAACGAAGCGTATCTTTTTCAAAGCCGTCGTACACAATATCGAGCGCCACCTGATTGCCAATTAATTTTGTTCTGTTATCCGTCCAGGTTGAAAACAAAGCCGATTTTTTTTGTGGAAATTGCTCTTTAAATAATTTAAAAATAGATGGGTAATGATAATTAATGGAGTCAATGTTTTTTCCGGAGTTGCCCCACACATTGTGTTTATGAGCCCAGGTGCCTGTAAGCAGGCTATTGTAGCCCACTGCAGAAATGGTAGGAGATTGGGAGTAAGCACCTTTTTCTCCACCCACATAACTATGAAGATAAGCGCCTTGTTTTTGAATTTCTTTAATCGTAGGCAAGTGAATTGTTTCCATTAAATCGGCGGGCACTCCATCTACAATTACAAATATTGCCTTATGTAGTTTTTGTGCATAACAGTTGCAAAAACAACTTAGCAGTATGAGTGTATAAAAAAACTTTCTTCTCATTTTATTGTTTAATGTGCGGACTAGTAAAACCCAATTTTTTTAAGCCGATTTTAATTTCGGGACAACTCATAAACAAATTCCACAAAAGATTGCTTCTATAATTTTCCATCATTACAACAATGGGGCCCTGGTCAATGGCCAAATATCTTTTAGGAAACCAATTGTCTGTTTCGCTGAACGCATCATAAAATCCAAATTCACCCCATGTTTTATCCTTTAAATTAGTAAACCAATGTTTCATAGCAGCCATTGATTGTTGTGGAGTATAAGGAAATGAAGATAGTGCAGCCGTGGGAGAAATTACACCCAAATCATCTTTCATGCTTGGAGCATGTGCCGCATATCCCTTTACAGAATAGCTTGCAGTTAATCCCCAATTGTTTTTGCCATAGCCTTTAAATTGTTTTGGATTATCTACACACCATTGATAATTTATTTTGGCTTGTGCGGTTACTTCTTTTCCATAATCGGCATAACTGTCTTTTAAACCCCTTGGGTCTAAGCCGAGGTAAGAATAATGTGCCCAAAATAATGGCCCGCCATTGGGCGGATTGCCCTGGTAAAATAATTGCAACGTATCTGATTTGTAAATTGATTGCTGAACAATTTTTCCATTTTGTACCCATCCCTCATGATATACTTCTGCAGGCACGCCATGTGTGGGAGAAGATGCTGCAAGGATGTACATGATTAAACATTCATTGTAGCCCTTCACCGGAAAATTCATTATCCAACCTTTTCCGGGGCTCCAGTGCCAATAGAGAATATTCTGCCCGTTTCGAAACCAATCAAACTCAACTTCTTTCCAAAGCTTATCGGCCCTGGCAGCTAATGCTTTTTCTTCCATAGTGCCATGCTGATAATATTGACGCACACATAATATACCCTGCAACATAAAACTGGTTTCCACCAAATCTCCTCCATCATCATTTTTACCAAATGGTTTTACTTTGCCTGTTTCGCCATTCCACCAATGTGGCCATGCACCATGAAAGCGATCGGCTCTCTCTAAAAATGAAACAATTTTTTCTAATTGATTTCTTCCCTGTTCCTTTGTAATAAATCCTCTTTCAATACCTACCAATAAAGCCATCACACCAAAGCCTGCGCCACCGCTTGTAACAATATGTTTATCGTTTTGCGGATAAATATTATCAGAATGAAAACGCTCTCTTGCTAATCCGCTAACCGGCTCTGCCCCATTATAAAAATATTGAAAGCTTTGCCGCTGCACTAAATTAAAAAGAGCAGTATCGGTCACATCTATTTTTGTAGCGGCATCTTTATCTTGCCAGGAATGTATTTTTTTTGTACATGCATTTGCTGTTAATAATAGAGCAATAGCTGCCAGTAAAAATTTATTTTTTGTAAGCATATTATTATTCCTTTATAAATACGGTGCTGTAAATCCTAAAGAAGTCATACCGGCTTTTATTTCCGGGCTACTTGTAAACAGGTTCCACAATAATCCCGAGCGATAATTTTCAATCATTAAAATTATAGGTCCCTGGTCGATTGCTAAAAAAGAGCCGGCTATCCATGGCTTGCTTAAATTAAATGCATCTACAAAGCCATATTCTTTCCAAAGTTTATCCCCCAAAACATAATAAAAAAACCGGAGTGCTGCCATTGATTCGGCAGGCGTATATGGCATTGATGCAATGGCGGCTGTGGGTGCAATAACACCTACATCATTGGTTGGTGAACTGGCTGTGTAACCGCCTTCAATATCGCTTGCCGTTAACCCCCACACGGAATCGCTGTAACCAAAATATCCTCGTGGATTTACTTTACAATAATTGTAATTGATTAAACTATGATTTTTATTTTGGGTAAAAAAGTTTATACCGCCTTCGGAAAGATTAGTGGGATTAATTCCTAAAAAAGAATATTGAGCCATAAACAAAGGGCCTCCCATTTGAGGGCCTAACGGTAATTGATAGCCGTAATATGTATTTCCGTTTAGATAACCTGTAGCTCCTTTCCAGCCATTATTGTAAACCGATGCAGGAATACCATGAGTGGTAGAAGATGCGGCCAACACATAAGTAATTAAACATTCGTTCCAGCCTTTTATGGGTAAGTTCATTGCCCAACCAACGGTAGGACTATAATGCCAATACAACACATTTTGACTTCCATTTCGAAACCAGTCCCACTCTACGTTATTAAAAAGTTGGTTGATGTCGTTTCTCAATGCTAGCTCCGAAGGGTCGGCGGAATTAAAGAATTGACGGGCAGTAAGCAAGCCCATCATTAGGTAGGAGGTTTCCACCAAATCGGCGCCATTATCGTTTGCACTAAATGGTACGATGGCTCCGGTTGATCCATTGAGCCAATGCGGAAATGCACCCTTAACTTTTACAGCGGTATTTTTTAAAAAGCCTACAATAGTTTGCATGCGCTGCAAGCCTTGAGCTCTTGTAATAAAATTTCGGCTAATTCCTACCGGTATAGCCATAATGCCGAAGCCAGAGCCACCGGAAGTAACCACATCACCCGATGTATTTCTTTCCCTTGCCAGCCCGCTCACCGGGTGAGCAAAATCCCAAAAATATTTAAAGGTTTGTTCCTGCACTTTAGTAAGCAATGCATCATCACTTAGTAAAGGAAATTTTCTACTACTATCCAACGCAGTTAAAAAACTAAAATTAAAACCGGTTGTTAATTGCCTTCCATTTGCGGCTTTTAATGCTGTGGTTCCATTTACGGTATATTTTGAAAGATAAGTAAATGGGTTAGCAGAGTTGAGCACTACAGTACTATCGCCGTTTTCGTAACTAATCGAAAATGGTACAGCACCCACTGCATCCTGCATTAGACTTACAGCAGGTGCCACTGTTGCCCTATTTACTTTATTATTGAACTGCAAACGCAATACCGTATTTACAGGAGTATTGTAGTTTACAAAACCAAGCGATGCATTGGTACTATTAATTTTTGCTGCTGTAAAAGCAATGGCTGTTGCCGGAGGATTGGGTTCATCAATATCGCCTCCTCCCTTTTTACAAGCATTGAGAAAAAAAATTACTATTCCTATAAAAATAATTTGCCTCATCATTATTCAACCAAATTATAAAATCAACGTAGTTATTGAATGTGGTGCCGCCACAGCCTGTGCCGCTTTTCCATTTATCCATAAAGAATAGGGCGTATTTATGCTGCCCTGATTCATTACTATTACTACTAATTTACCATCGGGGTTTTTAAAGGCGGTAGTTAATAATTGGCTGCGTGTTGCAGTAGCAGCAACTCTTTTGGCACCGGGCTTAATAAATTTACTAAAATGGCCAATGTAATAATAGGCATTGGTATAAATTATTTTTCCGGTTTTGGTATCGGCATGCACCGGTGCAAAACAAAAGTTTTGAACATGATTGGGCCCACCGGTTTCATCTAACACTATATTCCAATCGGTGAAACCTACCATGCCATTGTTGAAATCGTTGATCATGGAGCGGCCATACTCTTCGCCCAATACCCATGCATTGTAACGGCTGGCATTAAAGCTTTCGGCACAACCTTCGGTGAAGAAAATATTTTTATCGGGGAATGCTTCATACACTCTTTTGATGTTTTCATACATGGGTGTGCCACCACTCCAGTCTTCGTACCAGTGAAAACCGATTCCCCAAATGTATTTACTTGCTTCAGGATCGTTAAAATAAGTTTGTGCTCTTTGATAAATTAAATCTCTGTTGTGATCCCACACAATTATTTTTTTATCTTTTAAGCCTTCTTTTTCCAATGTGGGGCCTAAGTGATTTTTCAAAAAATTGGTTTCTTCTTCAGCCGTGTAAATGCAACTTTCCCAGCGTTGCTTTGCCATGGGTTCGTTTTGAATACTAATGCCCCAAATAGGCACGCCTGCTTTTTCATACTCTTTTATGAATTTAGAATAATACAATGCCCAGCTATCGTAAAACTCAGGTTTTAATTTTCCGCCTTGTAGCATATTGTTGTTGTCTTTCATAAATGCAGGAGGGCTCCATGGGCTTGCAAATAAATTCAACTTACCGCCGGCGGCTTGTGTTGCTTCTTTGATAAATGGAATTTTAAATTTTTGATCATGAGCAATGTTGAAGGTTTTTAATTCCTTATCGCCTTCATCTACATAAGTGTACATATCGCTGCTGAAATCGCAACTGTTGATATTGGTTCGGGCTACATTGTAAGCAATGCCACTATCCTTGCTAAAATATGCTTTCAACAATTCCTGCTGTGCAGCTTTGGGCATTTTATAAAATGTTTCCGCAGAAGCATCGGTAAGTGCTGCACCAATTCCAAAGAAGGTTTGGAATGTTTTTCCGGGGTCAACAAAAACGGTTACTTCATTTTCGAAAGGCTGGCCTTTTTCGGCAAACTCCAATGTATCGGTTAAAGAAAGTCGTTGGTTGCTACTGTCGGCAGTGGAATAAACCAATACTTTTTTTCCGTTTGTAGAAAAAGATGCTGTATTAGACTCAGTCCTGTTTTCTATACCGGCTTGTTTGTTTTGATTGCAGGATATTAAGGCAATTGAAATTATAGTGAAACTGAATATTATTTTTTTCATGCGATAAAGTTTTTCTGCTATTTAGCAATTAAGAATTTTAGAAACCAATTTTTACCAGATATAAGTACCCACTGCACCCTGGTTTAATGATGTAGTTGACCATACGCTCTTGTATTTAATATTAAAGGCTCTTGGGCCACCACTATCGTTTAATACAATTAAAACCTTTTTACCATCGGGTCTTTTAAAAGCCACATTGGGTAATGAGGTTACCATTGTGCTTGCAATCCTTACAGAGCCTGCCGGTACAAATTTGGAAGCATGGGCTATAATATAATAAGATACATTTTTAAAATAGTTGGCGCCATCAATGATAATAGCTCCTTTGCATTGAGAACAACCACCCGGCGTATGAGGCCCAAATGTAGGGTCGCTTGCAAGGTTCCATTCCAATGCATTTTTACTCCAGTTCCTCATGGAGCCTATAATTACATTTTTAACATGCCAGTTTAAATCGCCGCCAAAGTTGCCGGTAGATGATGTCCATTGCTCGGTAAAGTACACATTTTTATCGGGGTGTGCATTGTGTACGGTGGTTAGGGCACTTATATCGCCTGCATACAAATGAAATGCTGATCCATCTATAAAAGCTTTGGCCGCAGCATCATTTAAAACAGTTATCGGGTAATTGGGATTATCGCAGTTGTGATCCCAAATAATAATTTTAGTAGTAATAGATGCCGACTGAAACGCAGGCCCCAGGTTTGATTTTACAAAATTGGTTTGCTCAGAGGCATTCATTAACATACTCGGATTATTACCATCGTGGTGCGGTTCGTTTTGAACCGTTACGGCATCAATGTTAATGCCCAATGCCTTCATAGCCTGAATGTATTTTACAAAATACTGTGCATAGACCGCATAATATTCTGTTTTTAAACTACCTCCAATTGGGCTACCGTTAGATTTCATCCAGGCCGGAGGGCTCCATGGAGAAGCTAGTATTTTTATAGATGGATTAATAGCTATTATTTTTTGCAGCACCGGAACCAGGTGAGTCAAATCCTGGCTGAGACTGAAGTTTGCCAGTGTGGGGTCTGTTTGCCCTGCAGGCATATCGTTGTAACTAAAAACCGTGGGGCTTAAATCGGAAGCACCCATACTCACCCTAATATAACTAACGGCAATACCAGCAGTAGAAAATAAATCGTTTAGTAAAGCATCTCTTTGTGTTACGGGCATACTATTTATTAGCATTGCACTACTACCGGTTAAAGTATATCCAAAGCCATCAACGGTTTGAAAAGAAGTGGAAGAATCTACTTCAATATTATAATTGGTATTATTAATTTTTCCAAAGGGCAATGTAGCTGCTTGCTGTGTCAGCAGTACAGAGCCATCGCCATTGGTAACCCAGGCGGTTGCATTGGGGATATTTACCGGAGGGTCAACCGGGTTGGGATTGTTGCCCGATTTTGAACAGCTTGCATAAAGTGATAGGGAAGCTGCTAATAAAATTGAGAGAAGCAAAATATTATTTTTCATGTGTTGCTTTTTGAATCCTTAAAGAAAATCATTATTAAAAAACAAGGGCTGGAACCTTGTAGGTTATCCAGCCCTTTTTAAAAAACAAATCTGCGAATGAAACTAAATTTAAAAAATACTGGTTATTATTTTCTTGATGTAAATAAAGCCATTACTTCGGGAGCAGTTAATGCGGTGCCATACATTCTTACCTGGTCAATTGCCCCTTTAAAGGAAGATGACAACCAGTCGTCGCTATTATAATTGGTACCAGGGCCTGCACCCACTCTAAACTCTGTGAGTTTTGCATCGCTAAAATTAATATCGCCATGCGTGCCCCAGGTTCTTACACCTGCATTTGGCACACCATCAATATACAAAGTAGTGGTGCTATTGGTATTGTTATAAACGATGGCAATATGGTGCCATTGATTATCTAATAAACCTGCAATGGTATTACCTCCTTCCCAAGTCATCCAGGAATCGGCATTGGTAGCATCAGCCACCATTACTTTTACAGCACATGCTGCATTATTTCCTTCTAAGAAAAATAAGAAACTACCTCCGGACCAGTGCCCGCTATTTGATTTGAAACTCATTAAATATTCTGGACCGTTTGTTCCAGAATTGTTTTTAGTTTGTCCATCTCTTTTGTACCAACATGCGGCAGTAAATGCTTTTGCAGTACCGGCAAAATCGTTGGGTTTAATATACTTCACAAATTTTTGTGCCTCGCCCATAAAGGCTTTACCGCTTACACCATCTACCGATGCTAAACTGTTTTCACTTGGATAGTTTGCTCTAATACTATCTACTGCATCTCTTATGCCATTGCCTGAAGTGCCATCAAATGCTGCATAAAATTTTAATGGTCCGCCCGGAGGATTGCTATCGGAAGGATAATCGCCCAATGCCGGTTCATCCATTTTTTGGCAGGAGGATGCAAATAAAGCTATACCGGCCAAAAGTGGTAAAAGTTTATAATTATTTTTCATTGTTTAAATTTTTAACTGCGTAATAAATTTTTTCTACATCACAAACGACTATGGATACTCGGGATTTTGAATTAACACCCCCTGTGATTGGTCAATAATTGGTTGAGGCAATGGCATGTAGCGATTGCGGTTTTGGTAGCCAGAACCACCTAACACCGTAACTGCATCTCCCCAACGAACGAGGTCGAAGAATCTTTCGCCTTCGCCGGCCAACTCAATTCTTCGTTCTTGTTTAATGGCCGTTCTCATTTGACCCTGGTTAGCATAAATTACTTTAGGCAATACGCCGGCCTGTCCTTCTCTTGCTCTTGCCCTTACCATTTCCAGTAAATCCTCTGCACGCTGAGTTGCGCCGGTTTCATTAGCGGCTTCGGCAGCCATCAACAAAACATCGGCATAGCGAATCAAGCGTTGGTTCATAGCACCATTACCATGAGGGTCGTTGGTTGCAGCCTGTTCTGCCGGATCGGCATATACTTTTTTATTCCAATAAGGCCTTGGCAATACCGCAGGATAAGCAGGCAAAGTGCGGCCATAGCCACCATACTGAGGATCGTCCGATTGGCCGGAGAAAAGTATAGACCTTTTCATACGTGGGTCATTTGCTTCATAAGCATTAACCAGGTTAAGAGTAGGTGTATTCCATCCCCATCCCATATTCCAACCCGAAGCATCGGAACCTCTTACACCCTGGCAGGTTGCATAAAAACTATAAAAATCGGGCACACCACCCGGGCCTTTGTGAGCCTGAATTTCAAATAGAGATTCAGGGCCATTTTCGCCAACGGTTTTAAATACATTGGAATAATTTGACAGAAGGCTGTATTGCCCGGAACCTATTACCGATTCCAACAAACTTAAAGCCTGGCCCCATTGCTGACGATACAACAATGTTTTTGCATGAAGTGCTTTTGCAGCACCGTTAGTTAAACGTCCGGGGTACTGGCTTTGGCCAGTTGCCGTATTCCAGTTCAACGGTAGATATTGCTCTGCATAGGTTAAATCTTCATCTATTAATGCATAAATATCTGCAACAGTAGATTTAGGCATGCTGTTTACCTGTGTTGCATTGCGAATTGGAACGGTTACTTTTCTTACATCTCCATAAGTTCTCACCAAATCAAAATACGTAAGTGCTCTTACAAATTTTGCTTCGGCTACATTCACTAATGATGGAGGATCTGAAAGACCTAAAGAATCGGCAGTGTACAATACAGTATTTGCCAGGTTAATCATTACATACTTTCTTTCGTAGTAAATATTGGTGCTCCAATGGTCTTTAGAGTATTGGTACTGGTCGTAAATAACGGCCCAGTCGGCACCATCGGCTTCACTACTTCCTTTAATGTAATCATCATCACGGAAACTATGAATAGCCATCCAGGGAATATGACCCCAGGCTGCACCGCCTACATCGGGATTGCGTAAGCCACCGTAAAGGCCAAATACTAATCCTTCCAAACCACCCTGTCCTAAATCGTCGAGGGTAGCTTCTAAAGGTTTTTTGTCGAGGAATTTTTCGCAACTCTGCATACTACCCATCATGATAATGGCAGTAGCAAAACTGAAAATTCCAACTATAACTTTTTTCATAATAAACTATTTAAAATGATACTAATTTAAAAATTTACATTGATACCTGCTGTATAAACCATGGGTATTGGACCATTGCCCCAGTCAACTCCAAAATAAGTGGGTGAACCACCAAACTCAGGAGCGTACCCTGAATTGTTTTTAAAGGTTTTAAGATTTTGCACATTGGCAAAAATTCTAAAACTTTTTATATGAGCTTTAGCCAATCCTGAAGGAGCAAAATTGTAACCCAATTGAATATTACGAATACGCAGGTAGCTACCATCTTCTATACCAAAAGTAGATGGCAACCTGTTAATAGCAAATTTATCGCCCAGGCGTGGCACCCAGTTGGATGTACCTTCGCCATTCCAACGGTTCATTTTAAACCCTGCATAATTGTATCTTGAGTAAGGCAATTCCGATGAACCCCAAACCCTGTACACTTCTGCACCATAAGAACCTTGTATATCCACTCCAATATCAAAGCGTTTGTAATTAAGGTTAAATGACATACCATAGTTAAAATCTGGTGTTGGATTACCAATTAATTTTCTATCGGTAGTAGTTATAAAACCATCGCCATCTAAGTCTTTGTATTTTAAATCGCCGGGACCATAATCATAACCCACTACAACAGGGGAAGCAATTTTATCGGCATAGCTTTGATAAACTCCTTCTACTACATAACCATAGAAATACCCAATTGGTAAACCAACTTCAGTTTGGTTAGGAGCGCTTTCGCTGGCAGGCAGGAAGGTTCCAAATTTTTCTACTTTGTTTTTGAAGGTGGTGATATTACCACTTATGCTATACGAAAGGTCTTTGTTGATAACACCATCATATTTTAAAGAAGCTTCGATACCCTTGTTGGAAATAGAACCAAAATTACCTAAGGTACGGCTAGGGCCGTTTTGAAGGAAAGACAACATGTCCTTGGTTACTTTGTGATAATAGTTTATTTCACCACTTAGTTTATTGTTTAACAAACCAAACTCTACACCCACTTCTTTACCATGTACTGTTTCCCAGCGTAGGTTTGGATCGGGTTCGTAGTTGTTAACATAAGAAGGGAAAACGGCACTTCCAAAAACGGCCGTATTGCCTTGAGAGAATGTAGGGAAATAAGGATAATCAACACCATAAGTATTTTGGCTACCCAATACACCCATAGAGCCTTTTAGCTTTAAAAAATTAATGATTGAAACATCCTGCATAAATGCTTCTTTGCTAATTTCCCAACCGGCACCTACAGCCCAAAAGTTTTGCCAGCGTTGATCGGGGTTATAAATTAATGAGGAACCATCACGGCGGAAAGTAGCATTTAAATAATACTTGTTGCTGAAATTATAAATACCACGCATCAGGAATGACAAGGTGTTTGCTTCTGTTTGTTTAGAATCGGCGGTTGCATTTGAAATATCGGTAAAGCCATTATCTAAATACCAAAAGCGTTTGTTATCAGGTATTGGAGACTGCCCACTACGCTGAGCCACTCTTCCACTGGTACCTCTATAAGAACGGGAGTAGGTGGTCCACCCGGCAGTAGCCTGAATATTATGACTACCCAATTTCTTTTTATAGTTCAACAAATAATCCGATTGGTATTTTGCCCAGCGTTCTTCGCTTTGCGATACTGCTGTGGTTTGGCTCACTAAGAAACCAGCACCGGCATCGGGGTCGTAAGCTGCGTACAACGGAGTATAAGTTCTGCTATTCACATAGCTTTGGTCGCCATAGAAAGCCAAGCGTAAGTTGAAATCTTTTAAGAAATTAACTTCACCGTAAATGCTTCCAACATAGCGTTGTTCACGGCCAATGTATTTATCCCAGGTATTTTCTCTTGAAACCAAAGGATTCTGCAATGTGTTTTGGATGGAAGGCAATGCAGAATATAAATTGTAGGTAATGGAATCGCTGTACAATTTCATTTTGTAAGGCGTAGTGCCGGCACTTACAACAGGCGCTATTCTTCTGGCTGTTTCCATAGCTCCCTCACCATTGTTAGGTGCTTCGGTGTAAGTAGTGTTGAATGTAACACCCATTTTAAAGTTTTTATTAAACCTGTATTCGTTGCTGAGGTTAAACAAATACTTTTTCAATTTTTCATGAATTACTATACCTTCTTCATTGGTATAGCCAAGGCCTGCATAGAAACGATTTTTATCGCTGCTGGCTGTTACGCTAAGATTGTTATTATTGAAAGTGCCTTTTTGAGTAACCGCATCAATCCAATCGGTATTTCCGTTCCAATTGGTAAAATCAAAATTGTTGGTAACACCAATATTGGCGTTTTCTTCCAGGTACAATGTTTTAAAATCGGCACCATTGGTTAAAACATCAATTTTATCAACTAATTGCTTTTGTCCAAAGCTCGAATTGAAGTTTACAATTACCTGGCCTGCTTTTGCCTTTTTGGTAGTAATGGCAATTGCACCAGCAGCACCTCTTACACCAAAGATGGCCAGTGAGGATGGATCTTTTAATATTTCAATAGATTCAATATCGTTTGGATTGAGGTAGTCAATATTATCGTTTAAGATACCATCCACTACATATACAGGACGTACGGCTTCGTCGCCAATACTGTTGGTACCTCTAATACGAATATCGGGAGCACGGCCAATGCCTGATGAAGGTGTAACACTTAAGCCGGCCACTTTACCTTGCAAAGAAGCTACGGGATTTACGTTTGGCTTATCTGCCACTTCTTTACCGGCAATTTTTACGATAGAACCGGTAAGGTCTCTTTTGTTTGCAGTACCGTAACCAATTACCACTACTTCGTCCATTTTTTTATCGGAGCGGTTAAGGGTAATAGTTAGTTGCTGGCGACCGTTTACGGAAACTTCTGTGCTAATATGACCTACAGCAGAAATAACCAACACGGCATTATCGGGAACGGTAATATTAAAAGAGCCATCAATACCGGTGCTTGTACCAATATTGCTTCCTTTTACGGTGATAGATGCTCCTGGAACAGGGTCGCCGGCATCATTCATCACCCGGCCGCTTACCTGTATATCGGCTTCGTTTGGATTTGCCGAGCGAATGGCCACCAGGTTGTTTTCGAGCAATGCATAAGTAAGGCTGGTGTTAGAAAATAAATGCGACATTACCCATTGTATATCGCTGTTTTTAAATTCAACCGATACTTTTTGTGACAGGTCGCTTAACCTGCTGTTGAAAATAAAACGGAATTGACCCTGCTTTTGAATGGCAGTAAGCACTTTTGCTATTTCTTTGTTTTCAGCTTTTATTGTAACCGTTTGTGCATTGGCACCAGCCATGGTATGCATGGTACAAAAAGCCATAAACAATAAAGTTAGTTTCATAATTAGAAATGGTTTTCGGCAAGCCGCAAGTACCATCGCAATTTGTTTTGTTTTTTTCATTAATGTGAAAGTTTTGGTGTAACTAATGGCATGTAAAATATACAGCCTATTATTTGTTTCAACATAGTGCGGAATAATATATTTCCGCCTGGTTTTTAAGTGTAGTTATTTAATATTTCCATAAGCAATCGTTTTGTTTTTTAGAAATGCGTTAATATATTGATACGTTATCTCCTTCTATATTGAACTTAAAGCCGGTAGTGAATTTAAGGGCTGCCAATGCCTGATCGAGTGTTTCATTTTCAAACGAGCCACTCAAGTACCTGTTCTGCCATTTTTCATTTTTAAAAAATATGTTCACATTGTACCAGCGTTCCATTTTTTTTGCTACTTCGCTAAAAGGTTCATCATCAAAAGAAAGAATATTTCTTGTCCAGCTACTTTCTACATTTTCAATGTCATTAAAATAACTCAAACTTTTAATGGCTACATGTAGTTTTGAGGTTTCGGTTAGCGCTTTATTTCTTATTTGTTTTTTAGCGATTTCGTTACGTATAGTTTTGTCATTATTCAATACCAGTTTTTCATTGGGGCGCAACAGGAATTTTTTTCCTGGATCGTTTTTTAAAAAAATCTCCACACTTCCACGAATAAGACTGGTTTCGGTTGTATTGTCCTCCTCATAAGCCTTTACATTAAACTGTGTACCCAATACCTTAATATCTATTTTAGAAGTATGGATAATAAAAGGTTTTTGGGGATTTTTTACCACATCAAAAAAAGCTTCTCCATTTAGGAAAACCACTCTTTCTTTGCCTTCAAAATTTTTGCTGTAATTTATTTTGCTACCTGCATTGAGCCATACATTTGAGCCATCTGGTAATTGAATTTTTGTTCGATTCCCTTTTTTTGTTGTAACCTCTCTTAAACTATTTGCCTGTACATTATTTTCGGTTGTAGTGGTTTGGCTGGCATTCACCAGGTACCAGGTTCCTATTATTAAAATGGCAAGCGAAGAAAAAACTATTAAATTTTTAATTGAAAAAAAAATTTTTGGCTTGCGTTCTTCATTATACGACTCATTCGCTTCAGCATCTATCGATATTCCTTTGTCTTTCATTCTTTCAATATGGGCTAAATAGGTAGCTTCCATAAACTCCTCGTCCTGGGGGTGAGCGCTATTCCAGGTATGTACAATGTTTTTGATGGATTGTTGATGAATGTGGGAAGAGGATAGCAAAATATCCAACTCCGTTAATTCGGTAGGAGTGGCTTCGCCCGATAATTTTCGGGCCAATAATGTCCAAATACGATCGTTACACATAGCAGTTCGTATCAGGTAGGAGAATAAAAAAAGAAAAATCCCCTAAATCAGCGTTGATTTTTTTTTGAGGTATGTTTTTTTATTGCCTGGGCTATGCGTTTTAGGGCAATGGAAAGTTGGTGATCTATTGTTTTTACGCTTAAATTCAGCAGTTCTGCTATTTCCTTATACTTAAGCCGGTCTTCTTTGGCCAGTTTATAAATTATTTTACAGGATGGAGGTAGTTCTTTTACAGCTCTGGCTACTTCTATTTCTAATTGATGCAATTCTGCCACCTGCTCCGGACTACTGTAGTCCGAAATAAATTCTACTTCTAAATCTTCAATGGAAAAACGAGAATGTTTGTTTTCCTGCTTCAATTTTGCCATGGAAGCATTTTTTACACTTACAAAAAGATACATTTTAAGATTGGATATCTCCTTTAACTTTTGGCGGCGTACCCATACTTCGAGTAAAACATCGGAAGCTACTTCTTCGGCAAGGGTTCGGGAACGAATGATAGAGTAAGCGAAATTTTGCAAGGAAGGAAACAATAAAAAGAACAATGATTTATATGCCGATTGGTCTTCGTACCGGCAAATTTGGTATTGAAGTTCCTGTATGGTATTATCATTATTATTTTCTGGATAAGCAATCATCCTAAGCAATCTTAATACTAAAGTAGCAATATTTTATTACAATGTTCTCCCGTAATTTTATTTAAAAATATTGCAGGTTTATATTTGAAAAAAATAATTAAATGAAAATTCCATCCTATTTACAAAAAGGAGATACTATTGGCATTACCTGCCCGGCAGGATATATGGCTGCTGAAAAAGCTCAAACCTGTATTGAAACCTTACAGCAATGGGGATATGATGTAATGGTAGGTAAAACGCTGGGAAGCCATTCGCAAAATTATTTTAGTGGTACCGATGAAGAAAGGTTAAACGAATTACAAGCGATGTTGGATGATAAAAGTATTAAAGCCATTTTGTTTGGCAGGGGTGGATATGGAACAGGGCGCATTGTTGACCAATTAGATTTTACACAATTCAAAAAAAATCCTAAATGGCTTATAGGCTTTAGCGATATTACTGTATTGCATTGCCACCTGTTTAGTAAGTACAAAATTGCTTCGCTACATGCGCCAATGGCCGCCGCTTTTAATGATGGAGAAGCAGGTAATGAATATATATTGTCGCTCAAAAATGCAATGGAAGGAAAAAGAGCTAATTATAGTTATGTTGCAAATGAATCCAATAAAACAGGTAAAGCTATAGGCAAGTTGGTGGGTGGCAATTTGGCTTTGCTTGCCAATAGTATTGGTTCTGTATCGGAACCCAATACTAAAGGTTGCATTTTATTTATGGAAGACATTGGCGAATACATTTACAATGTTGACAGAATGCTTTGGCAACTAAACCGTGCCGGTAAATTTGATAAAGCTGCAGGAGTTATTTTTGGAGGATTCACCGATGAAAAAGATACCGACCGGCCATTTGGTGCTACCATGCACGAAGTACTGGCTGCATCGGTTGCCGATTTAGACATACCGGTTTGTTTTAATTTTCCGGTGAGTCACAGCAAAGAAAACTATGCGCTTAAAGTAGGCGTGCAATACGAATTGAGTGTGGGGAAGAAGGCTGTGAGGTTGAAGGAGATTTGATTAAAAGTAAAAATTCAAAAGTAAAAAATGGGGCTTTTATATTTGTTGCATACACTTTCTTTATAAAAATAGGTAGGGTTATAAGTGTAACTGTTGAACATTTGAAAGACAATAGGTGTTGAACCCTTTCAGGGTTCAGTAACTTTTTTCGTCTTTTTTCCATGAGTTTCACTCACGGTTATTCAAATTAAAGCCCTTCGGGCTTATAATTACGGTATTAGATATTCCTTCAAACAGTATCGAATTAAATGCCCAACGAATACAAACAGTATTCTCTTTTTTTAATTTTGAATTTTGACTTTTGAATTTTCACTTTTCCAATAAAGAATCCAGCGCATTTCTATAAATCACCGATTCGCTTAAATTATTATGCTCCCCGTTTTCAATTTTTATAAATTGATCGTTTGATTTTAAAAGTTTTTTTAGTTTAACTCCCGAGCGATAAGGAACCACCCAATCGCCTGTGCCATGAAAAATGGTAATGGGTGCTTTCACTTCCTGCAAAAATTCGTAAGTGGGTAGCTTGTATTTACTCATAATTCGGGAAGGGTACATAAAAGCATAACTATTGAATAAAGCCGGAATGCTGTAATAAGGTGTTTCTAAAATAAGCTTCCGGCAAGGTTTTACCGAAGCTGTATAAGCAGCAAGTGCTGTGCCTAAAGATTTTCCATAAATAACTATACTATCGGCAGGAAATTTTGTTTCGGCCATTTTTCTAATTTCATAGGCCAGGCTGTACAATTTTTGCTCGCTTATTTCTCCTGTACTTTTTCCAAATCCGGGGTAATCGGGCATCCAAACATCGTAACCATGCTTTGTAAAAGCCGGCACAAATGGAGCATAATGCTCTACATTGTTTTTATTGCCATGATAATAAATAACAATTCCTTTTTTAACTTCTCCTACTGCATCAAACTTTATTAGGTTGATAGTGTCTTCTTTATTGAACGCAATATTTTGTTCTGTAAAATTTTGATTGAAGTTGAAAATATGGTTTTTATCCAACGGCTTGGGATGCAGTAAAATTTTATCCTGAATGTAGTAGAGTATAATTCCAATGCCGCAATAAATAATTACAAACCATTTAAAAAAATTAATAAGCCTTTTGGATTTCATGCAGCAAAGATAGTTGATGTGTGGAGTGAAGGGAAGTAAAAATTAAAAAGTCAAAATTCAAAAATTGGGATTAAGTAAATTGTTGCACTTTGCTTTTTTGTTTACGACTAATTTTTTTTGACAAAAGTTTGTTTAGGTAGCCAGCAAAATATCCCTAATAAAATTGTGATACACATTAAAGCTTGGAAGGTTATTATGCCTTCCGCCTTCAATTCTTATTAAAGTAATTTTTGTAGGGTTAAGTTGTTGCAACTTTTCACTGTTGCGTATTGGAATCAACCGGTCATTAGTTCCATGCAAAATATAGGTATGGCATTTAACTTTTTTTATCCATCGGTCGGTACGCAAATGGTAGCGCAATAAAAAGCGAACGGGCAGTATGGGTAAAAATCTTTCAATTACCTTGGTAAAGCTTTGGTAAGGCGCATCTAAAATAAGGTATCTTGGATTGTTATCGCTTGCGAGTTTGGCGGCAAAGCCACTGCCAAGGCTTCTTCCGTAAACAATTAAATGTTGTTCGGTAAACTTTTGGGCCAGGGTTTTATAAACATATTGCATATCGTTTAGCATATCCTGCTCGCTGCGTTTGCCGGTACTTTTTCCAAAGCCTCTGTAATCAACCAGTACCACATCGTAATGATAGCGGTAAAAATCGTAAGCATATTTTGCCCATCCTTTTATACTTCTTGTATTGCCATGAAAGTACAATACTAATCCATGCGGATTAGTACAGGTAAAATGCAGGCCATTTATTCTTACACCCGGTTCCACATCAAAAAACAATTCTTCAAAAGGCCAGTCGTATTTGTATTGAAAGTCTTTGTGCAGTTTTTCGGGTTTAAAAATAAAATATTCCTGTGCCAGGTAAACAAACACAGCTATTGCAATGTAGCCTATAATGATATATAGCCAGGTAGCATTCAAGGCTATGAATATACTGTATGAAAATGAAAAAAGTAAAAAGTTATTCCTCAAAAGGCCAGGCATCTATACCGCCTGAAAGATTATACAGATTATCAAACGAAAATTTTTGTTGTAGTTTTTGAATGGCAATGATACTTCTTACGCCTTTTTTGCAGTAGATCACCACTTTTTTATCTGAAGGAATTTCGTTTACATGCTTCAAAATTTCGCCCAAGGGAAAAAGTTGTCCTCCAATATTTTTTTCGTCATGCTCCCAGGGTTCTCTTACATCTATCAGATAAAATTCTTCCCCTTTTTCTATCATTTTTTTCAAAGAAGCTGCATCAATACTTTTCATATCAACCTTCTTCATCATTAAAAAATACCCGTTTCAATTTTAATTTACTCACCGGAGCTACTACTAATGGGAATTTTTCTACTAATACATTGCTTTGCTCCAAACCAAAACTTCTCTCCTCACTTACACTTAGTTCTTTAAGGTAGAAGTACAATTTCATTACTATTTCTTCAAAGAAGGGCAATTCGTTATCGAGGCTTAGGAATTTTTCCATTACTACAAATTGAAAATCGCCTACCATTTTATTTCGTTGCTGACTTTCGTATCGGCTCAAAATATTTACTTCTCTATTGGCCACCAGATCTTCAACTACTTTTTTAAACATGAGGTTAAGCCTGGGAGCCATTCTAAAGCCTAGCCTAAACTCCACACGAATAATGTCGTTTGGAATAATGTGTTGTACAACATATTCGCAAGTATAAGGATCGTCTAAAGTATCCACGTGTACAAACCAGTATATATCGGCTCGTTTGGGTTTGCCACTTAAGATACTGTACATTATTTTGTGTTCAATTTCATTGGGATTATTGGCGCTGGTTAAGTAAACCAAGTGTGTTGCAAATTTTGGAACCGATGTATCGTTACTTAATTCTTCCAGCTTTGGCACATAATCTTCTACTCTTACAAATTCTACATATCGGTTTTTAATTTTTCGGGCCCTGAACCAAATGTACATTACACTAAACAATAATCCGCCAATCATTAGGGTAATATAACCACCATGGGTAAACTTATCCATCAGTGCAATTAAAAAACCGATTTCTCCGGAAAGATAAAATGCAAGGAACAAATAAATAAATGCTGGCTTCACCCTATGCAATACCAGATAATTTGCAAAGAGGATGGTGGTCATAATCATAGTAGTAATGATAGCTAAACCATAAGCCGCTTCCATTTTGGAAGACTCTTTAAAATATAGTACTACACTTACACAACCTAAAAAGAGCAACAAATTAATTCCGGGAATAAATAACTGGCCCTTAGCCTCACTGGGAAATTTAATGCGCATTTTTGGCCAAAGGTTTAATCGAATGGCCTCACTTATTAGTGTAAACGATCCCGTAACCATTGCCTGGCTGGCAATAATGGCTGCTGATGTAGCAATCACCACTCCTGGTACTATAAACCACTGGGGCATTAAATCGTAAAAAGCATTAATACCATTTGCTTTTATAAATTCTTCGTTTAAAAATTGGCCCGTATGATATTTTAATAGGCTTGCACCCTGACCGAAATATTGTAAGAGTAAACATACTTTTACAAAAATCCAGGAGATTCGAATATTTTCACGGCCACAGTGTCCCAGGTCGCTGTAAAGTGCTTCTGCACCCGTAGTACAAAGGAAAACGGCACCCAACAACCAAAAACCTTCGGGGTAGGTAAATAAAAAGTGGAGTGCATAGTAAGGGTTAAGTGCTGCTAAAATTCCGAAGTCATCGGAAATGTGCACAATGCCTAATACTCCCAGCATGATAAACCAGGTAGTCATAAATGGGCCGAACAATTTCCCAATATTAGAAGTACCGAATTGCTGAGCAAAAAAGAAAATGGTGATAATACCTATTACAATGTAAACAACCGTAGTGGTGGGTATTCCCCTAAAACTTTCTAATTCTTTTAAACCTTCCACCGCAGATGTTATGGAGATGGGCGGTGTAATAATACCATCGGCCAACAATGCAGCACCACCTATCATTGCTGGAATTACCAGCCACTTTTTTCTTCGGCGCACTAAGGCAAACAAAGAAAAAATTCCGCCTTCCCCTTTGTTGTCGGCTCTTAAAACTAACACCACATACTTAATGGTAGTGAGAATGGTAAGGGTCCAAATAATAAGTGAGAGTGTACCTAAAACAAGTTCCCTGGTAAGTACCCTGTCTTTAATAATGGAGTTGAAAACGTAAAGCGGAGAAGTTCCTATATCTCCATAAATAATTCCTAATGCAATGAGTAAGCCTGCGGCTGATACTTTGTTGATATGTTTCGACACAGAAAAAAATTTCGATTATGCTGCCGTAAATTTCGGAAACACTATACAAATGTAGGAGCAAATGAAATTAAAAAAACAAATATTTTAAATGGTTTCAATAAGAGAAATAACTGCTTGAGTTTTTGGACAAAAAAAGCCCGAAGAAAAAACTTCGGGCTGTATAAAATTTAGTAAACAGTTTTTAGTAACTCCACAAATCCTGTTCGTAGTTAAATATCTTTTCTTTGATATTCTCTCCTTCGAGTAATTGAAGAATGCTGTTTTCCTGCAAACCTTTATAATTTTTTATGTACTGATCGTAAGGATTGTCGATGGTGCTTTTAATAATGCGGCCATAGAACATTCTGCTTTCAAACAGTTCTTCCCAACTCATACGTGCACCAAAATTTTTACCGTTGTACACATCGTATTTAGCAAAGGTTACACGCATATCGGGATAGTAAACCCAAAACAATTCGGTTTCTCCAATATCGAGGCCTTGCGGGGTAATTACTCTTTTTACAGGTGCAATACCCAAAATTCTCCAGAACAGGCGAGAACTTTCTTTATCGAATACTACTTCCTCTTTAATGCGGAATTTGTATATGGAATCGAGATTGATCTCATTGCGCATTTTTTTGGTTCCGGTAAGATTACCATTTTCATCATACTGTGGTACATCTACTTCGGCACCGGCGATTACAGCAGCTACTTCACTTACGGTCATTGGAGTAGTAAATCTATCGTCTAATGCTCCAAATACAGTTACAGAACTATCCTGAATTGCCTGTAGCAGAATGGAAATAAAACGCTGGTTACCGTTGTCCTGGTCGGCAGGGTTGCGGAAAGGCAGGTTTATTTTTTCTCTTGCATCAATTTCTCTCCATACTTTGTGGCGATAAACGGCATCGTCTGCACGAAGATGTTCATAAGCCAAAGGGATTCTATCCCTGATAGCGTCGTCATCTACTGCGGCATCTCTTCTTAAAGATTTTGCCACTTTTTTAATGGGCAAAGTATCAATTGCGGGAGCAGGTGCTACAGCAACAGCGGCTACGGTATCGGCGGTAGCTACAGTGGGCTGAATTTTTGCCTTGGTTCTGGTTGATGTTGTTCTTTTAGTAGATTTACGGGTGGTTGCTTTTTTCTTACGAGTTTGCGCAAAGCTTCCCTCAGAAATAAAGCCCACTAATACAACCAACAAAAGGCATTTAATAATTCGATTTTTCATATCGTTAAATTAATATTCTATTAATAAAGCGTAAAGCTTCTTTCATCAATACTTCTTACTCCATCCGGGCCTTGTACTTTTATGTTTACAAATGTAATGTTTGAACCCGGGCCGCATTTTGCAATGAGTGCGCTGATATTACCCAGGCCATTTCCGGTGATGTTACCAGTGGCAACACTTGGAAAGTTAGCACCAGAGAAGTAAACAGTAGCGCTTACAATGTTAAATTTCAAATCAAAGTCAAAGTTTTCCAATTCTGCACGGCAAAATTGTTGATTTTTGAATTCAACTGCAGGCACACGAGCTTTACCGGAACCTACTTTAAATACCGGATCTGGAATTTTCTTAACCCTGAAATCAAACTTGCTGCTTTTTCCATCGGCCACTACTGTAATGGAAGCAGAGCCTAATGCACTTACTTTTACAGTTCTTTTAGAACCGCTACCGCTAATGCTTCCACCACTCATACTTACAGTTGTTTTATCCCAACCTGTAGGAGAGCCAATGGTTACGGGGTTGTCAACACCAATGTAAAACACATTCATTTTATCGAGCATTACCGCTGCACCACCGGGAGTACCTACTGTATATTTCATATTGTAGGTTTTGGTTTCTTTAGTACCATCGGGCTTAAAGTAAGACACTGTAACCGGAATAGATCTTTCACCACCGCCTTCGGCTGTAAACTCTCTTGTTGCCACACCATCGGCATTTAAAGCAGCACCTGCACCACCTATACTAATTTCGGGTTTAGCAGCAGTACTAAAGGCACCAACGCCTGCAGTTACTGTAACTTTTTCGCCGGGCATTACATAGTTAGAACTTTGGCCTACGATTGCCGCAAACTGGTCGTAAATAATTTTTACTTCACCAATTTTATTGTGGGCAAATGTTACCACCTGGTTTTCGGCATTCTTTACATTGTTTTGCAATTTGCTCAACAAGGTAATGGCAGCAACGGTTGGCATCATTCTAAAACTAGCAGTGGTATTGTCTTTACCATCGGCACTTACTTCAACCGGGAAAGTAGTTTCAAATTGTTTTTTAATTTCCGGATCAATGTTCAACATTGCATTTCGGTAAGCCCTCAATTTGTCGTCGAGTTCTTTACCTTTTTTCTCTGTATCCATCAGCCTTGAAGAAGCATTTAAATCATCGAGTTTGTACTCTTCTTCTCCGTTTTCGCCTTTGGTTAAACCAGAGCCGGTTTTCAATTGTACTTTAAGGTCTTCGAGATATTTCATAAAATCATCTGACAACTTTTGAGCCTGGTCGGCTTTAGCGCCCCAAATTTCAGCGTTGGCTTTGGTTTGAGGATCGGCTTTTTTTGCTGCGAATGATTTAAATAATGTGCTATTAGCAGCGTCGATATTTAAGTTGGAGTTGGTCAAACTTTTATCAACGGTTCTAAAGGCTTCGATTACTTCGGCAGATACGTTTAATGCAAGTAGCGCAGTAAGCACCAAATACATCAGGTTAATCATCTTCTGCCTGGGCTCTTTGGGTAAAGCCATAACTATTTAGTATTTAATCGTTTTTAAATGTTGTTTGGATCTTAATTCTTCAATAATTTAAAAAGCTATTAATTAAGCTTTCATTGCGCTAAGCATATTACCGTAAACAGTGTTTAACTTACCAAGGTTGGTAGCCAATGCACCAATTTGGTCTTTTGCTTTGTTGGCATCATCAACACTGCTCATCATAGCCTGGCTTGCTTCGGCCATTTTACCGTAGAAACCATTCAATGCTTTCAAATGATTATTGCTTTCTTTCAATTCCAATTCATAAATAGTATTTAATGAACCCAGGTTTTTGGTTAATACCTGTACTTGCTCGTGGAAACCTCTTGCACTTTCAGAAGCATTGTTGAAAGAAGCCATAGTGTTTGCACTGTTGGTAAAGGCTGTGCTCATAGCAGTAATAGCGGCGGTAGCATCTTTGGTTTTTGCACCAAAGTCGCTGGTAGATTTAACTACATCGCCTACTTCAGAAATACCACTAACGGTAGCGCCTAACTTTTGAAAACCTTCACCTAATTTTTTCAAATTAGTTGGGGTAATATCTGCTTCGGCAAGCATTTTATCCATGCTTTTTAAAGCAGGGTTACCAGCAGGAACTGCAGCAGCAGCGGGATTACCATCCGGAGGAGGAGCCAGTAAGTACAATAAAGCATATCCTAAGAAGATTGCAGCTTCCGTATATAGACCTATTTTTAACCAAAGGTCGGCACCGGGTGCGTGAGTGATTTTGAATAGTGCACCAAGAAGTACCGGCACAGCCGCAGCTGATACCAAAATGTTAAGAACTCGATCGATTGGGCGTGATTGACCAGCAGCCATAGTTTTAAAAATTTAAGTTTTAAATGGGGATTGTTAAGTGATTTTAATGAGAAACTTTATAAGTAACCCGTTCCATGCTCTGTGAAAACACAGAACGGGTTGAATAAATTAGTTTTGATAAACGAGACGTTAACGTCTATAGAATTATATCATGCAGTAATATTAGTGGTTGCTCTCCTCTAATTTTATTTTCTTCTTTTTGCAGGAGGCATATCAATTACACATCTAAAACCAATATAAGATTTTGATGTATCCTGGTATTCGTAAGCACGAGTGCCGGTTTGCAGGAAGTGACCTACATCTTTCCAGCTACCGCCACGCAATACTTTACGTTTCATACGTGGAGGATCAGAATCCTTGGCATTGTAACGAATATCGGGGTTCATATCGTGTTGGAAGTTGTAGCCGCCTTCGTAGTACAAAGATGAAGTCCACTCAGCTACATTACCTGCCATATTATATAAACCGAAATCATTTGGCCAATAAGCATCAGCCCTTACAGTGTAGAAACCACCATCTTCGGGATAGTTACCACGGCCGGGCTTGAAGTTAGCCAACAGGCATCCTTTTTTATTTCTTAGATAAGGACCACCCCATGGATAAGATGATTGTGAACGACCACCACGTGCAGCATATTCCCATTGAGCTTCGGTAGGCAATCTGAAATCTGTTTCAGATGATCTTTTCTTACTTTCAAGGAAAGCATTTAGATAAAGGGTTCTCCATTCGCAGAAGGCAGTAGCTTGTTTCCAACTAACACCTACTACGGGATAATTACCAAATGCAGGGTGATTGAAATATTTTTTAGCCATTGGCTCATTGTAGGAATAAGCAAAATCTCTTACCCAGCACAATGAATCGGGATAAACCGGAATTTGTTGTTTAACTATAAATGCTGAACGAGGTATGGTAACATCTCTGTTGTTTGCAGCAGCTTTATAATCGAACACTTCAGATTGGTAAACAATTTTTTTGGCGTCTAATTCTTTTTTGCCAAAGATGCGATTGTCGGGAGTTACAATCATTGCATCAATTTTTTCGATGGTAGCTTTGTCGCCCCATTTAATGGTTTTGCGTTTTGTCCAATCAATACGCTCTTCGCCATCCTGGTTTTGTTTTACAAAGCCCATTAGTTTTGAAGCGATAGAATCCCTAACCCAGTCTGTAAACTGGCGGTATTCGTTGTTGGTGATTTCGGTAGCATCCATCCAAAAGCCATTTATGGAAACTTGTTTGTTACGAGCAGTGTAAGCATAGTTTACATCTTCGTCGCTTGGTCCCATGTGGAACGTACCGGCAGGAACATAAACCATTCCCGGAGGTTTTGGCAAAGACCATCTGGCAGAAGGCGCTGAACCAACTAATTGGCCCTGGTCGTTTCCATAACCCGATTTCTTTTTGCCACCGAGCATTTTGCAACTGCTTGCAGAGGTAGTTACAGCCACTACGGCTAACAGGTAAATAAACCTTTTATTCATTGTTTTAAACTTTGAGGGTAATAGCAAATGTAATGATATTTTTTATTCTACATCACCAAGCAAAATTTCGTTTTTGTATTTTTTTTCACCAAATAGAAAAATCGCTACTCTATTAAACGTATGCTTGTATTTATTATTGTGGCTTAAGCCAAAGGCAATTTATTATTTTATACTGTTAAGCAGCTCCTTTATTGTATAAACTGGTTGTAAACATGCATAATTTCTACATAAATAGATAGTTATATCATTATTAAATAATTTGTTTTTGAGTAGAACTAACTCTGGTTTATCCCCTTTTTGGGCTCCTAATAAAAGTTTATTGGGGATAAATTGCCCCAAAATTTCTTTATACGCTTGCATAAAATTGTTCCCGGTAATTACAATTTCATTGATTTCAAAGCTTTGCTGTAAGTAAACAATTGCCCATTGAGAGAAAGAACCTGCATAATTTTCGATGGCGGGTACCATAGTTGCAAGCATTTTTTCGGCTCTTTTGCGCCAATTGTTATGATCAAAAATGGATGCCAGGTAAAATAAATTGCTGCACATTATTGCATTGGCCGATGGGGCGGCTCCATCAAACAACTCTTTTTTTCTAACAACTATATCTTTTTGCTGCAAAGAGGTGAAGTAAAAAAAGCAGTGGTCTTCATCCGAAAAATTTTCTTCTAAAAAAATTAAATATTCTTTTGCTCTAAATAAATATTTTACATCAGCAGTAATTTCCTGTAGTGCAATTAAAGCATCTATGTAATAGGCATAGTCATCTAAAAAAGCCGGTAATTTAGCTTCGCCGTTTTTATAGGTATGCAGCAGTATTGAACCCTTAGCTATAAAGTTTAATTCTATAAACTGATATAAATCTATTGCAGCAATTTTATATTGTTCAATTTGTAAGGAGGCATAAGCTTTGCAAAACGCTTTTAAAAGTAGGGCATTGCAACTGAGCAAAATTTTATCGTCTAATGTCGGGGCTATTCTTTTTTTTCTATAGGTTAATAATAGTTGATTACAATTGTTGATTGTATTTTTAAACTCCGGAAGGCTAATATTAAATTCATCAGCCATTTGCTGCGGCTCTTTTGAGCAATTTAAAATATTGGTATGTTCCCAATTGCCTGCATCGGTAACATTATAGTAATCGCAAAATATTGCTGCACTTTCACCCAACAATAAATCAATTTCATTTTTTTGCCACACATAATATTTACCTTCCACCCCTTCGCTGTCGGCATCTAAGGCTGTATAATATCCACCTGCCGGATTGTGCAATTCGGTAGTTACAAAATTCAAAGTGTGTTCAATGGCTTCTTTATAAAGTTCATTATTGGTATAGCTATAAGCATCGCATAGTGAAATGGTAAGCAAAGCATTATCGTACAGCATTTTTTCAAAATGAGGTACCAGCCATTCCTTATCTGTACTATACCGTGAAATGCCGCCGCCCAACTGATCGTAAATACCTCCTTTAATCATTTTTTGAAGGCTTAGCAGGGGCTGTTCCTTATACTCATTGCTTGCAGACAAATGAGCATACTGAATTAAATACTGAATAGAAAAGGTTTGCAAAAACTTGGGGGCTGTACCAAAGCCACCTTCTTTTTTATCGGCGTTTTTCAAAATGGCATCGGCAATGGATTTGCATCTTGATTTATTATAAAGGTCTTCATCGGTTATATGAACCCGAAAGCCTGGTTTAAAATTTATTTCGTTTGATTGTTGTAAGTGTTTGGTTAATGTATCGGCTTGTTGTAATATTTCTTCCCTTTTGTTTTTCCAATACTCACTCATACTATATAACACATCTAACCAGCAAGGCCTGTTGTATGCAGGTTTTGGCGGAAAATATGTACCTCCGAAGAAAGGTTTTTTATCGGGAGTTAAAAAAACATTGAGCGGCCATCCACCGCTACCATTTATAGCATGTAAAGCATCCATATATAAATGATCGAGATCGGGCCGCTCCTCCCGGTCAATTTTTATATTGATGAAATAACGATTCATAAATGCCGCCGTATTTTCATCTTCAAAACTTTCTTTTTCCATTACATGGCACCAATGGCAGGCNNTTTTTCAATGGCCAACTGCAAAGCTTCTTCGCCCCAGGGATACCATTGCACAGGATTATAAGCATGCTGTAATAAATAAGGGCTTGATTCATGAATGAGTTTGTTGGGAATTGCATTACTTTTCATACTTACATAAAGATACAATCTACAACAGGATACAAATAGAAAAGCCCGATGAAAATCACCGGGCATTAAATTGCTAAGAGAAAAACTAAAAAGCTCTTTTTTGCAGATACCCGGCAACTTCCATTACCAGGCTATTTTTTTGCTTCACATTATTTTGTTGCGGGAAAATACTTACTCCATTAAATATATTATAATGCAGGGTGAGTAACTCATCTTTATATTTAAAATCCCAGTCGAGGGTTTCGGCATCATCAACCTGGTTCATAAACTGAACCTGAAGATCATCGGCCAATGCATTGGCAATGGCATAAAATTTTGAGATTCCGCAATTGTCATCAATAACGGCTTCGGTGGCACCCGATTGGGTTTTAAGTGCGTAACACATGGCGTAGTTTTTTTTATTGGGTACAGGTATAACGCCGTATTCAAAAATTAATTGCCTCTAAACTTTGCTTTATTACTTGCACGAATAGCTTTTTCATCGCCGGAAGCAATTTTTTCAGCTCCTACATTGCGACCATTGGTGGGACAACCGTATTTTTCTTTCTTTTTAAAGATGAAACAACTGCTCATGGCAGATATTATAAAAAGAAGAAGGAAAAATTTTTTCATTGTTTTTATTTTTTTCAATTCTCGTTTATAGTTGCTGGTTGCTGGTTGGGAGTTTGTAACTTTAAAGTTCTTTTATTTTTTTGCCTTTTGCCTTTTGCCTTTTGCCTTTTGCCTTTTGCCTTTTGACTTTTGCCTTTTGCATTTTGCCTTTTGCCTTTTGACTTTTGACTTTTGACTTTCCAACTCTCAACTCTCAACTCTCAACTCTTACCTACTTAAACCATCCGCTGTACATTATATAGTTATCTGCTATTCGGTTTATTTCTCCGCTTATTAATTCCGGGCTTATATCTTTTACTTTTTTTGCCGGAACACCTGCATAAATACTGCCCGATTCTACCACAGTGCCCTCCAAAACTACAGCACCTGCTGCAATTATGCAATTGCTGCCTACCTGTACGCTATCCATTACAATGGCTCCCATGCCAATCAATACATTATCTTCAATAACGCATCCATGCACTATAGCATTGTGTCCAATACTTACATTATTTCCAATAATTGTTTTGTTTTTTTGGTAAGTACAATGAATAATGGCACCATCCTGTACATTTACTTTATTGCCCATGCGAATACTATTAACGTCGCCCCGAACTACAGCATTGAACCACACGCTGCATTGATTACCCATTTGAACATCGCCCACAATAGTTGCATTGGGTGCTACAAAACAATCGTTTCCCATTTGGGGCATTACTCCTTGTACCGGAAGTATTACACTCATACACAATTTTTTTACTCTAATTAGACTAATTGTCATTTTCAAATGATGAATGACTTTTGACCTACACAAAACTAACCATTAATTTTGCCACAAATCAATTTATGAATACCAGGCAATTATTTTTACAACATGTAGGCCAAACTTCCGAAGCGCCATTGGCTTTACATATTGTAAAAGCCGAAGGCAGCAAGTTATGGGATGCAGATGGAAAAGAATACATTGACCTTATTGGGGGCATTAGTGTGTGCAATGTAGGACACAGGCATCCGGCGGTGGTTGAAGCTATCAAAAAACAGGCAGACGAATACCTGCATATTATGGTGTATGGCGAATTGGTTGAAAGCCCCCAGGTGAATTATGCTAAAGCATTGATTAAACATTTGCCCAAAACATTAAACTCCGTTTTTTATACTGCCAGCGGTGCCGAAGCAACAGAAGCTGCCATGAAGCTGGCCAAAAGATATACCGGCCGTACACAAATTGTTTCTTTTAAAAATTCGTACCATGGAAGTACCCAAGGTGCCCTTAGCATTATGGGCAGCGAATATTGGCAACAGGCATATCGTCCGCTCCTGCCCGATATTCTGCAATTGGAATACAATAATTTTGATTGCCTGTTTCAAATTACCGAACGCACTTCATGTGTAATAGCCGAAACCATACAGGCAGAGGCAGGCGTAAACCCACCGCAAGATGGCTGGCTAACAGCTTTGCGCAACCGTTGTAATGAAACAGGAACACTATTAGTACTTGATGAGATACAATGCGGCTTTGGCAGAAACGGCAGTTTATGGGCATTTGAACAGTTTAATGTAGTGCCCGATATTTTACTGCTTGGTAAAGCATTGGGCGGAGGTATGCCTTTAGGTGCATTAGTGGCCGATAAAAAATTAATGGATGCATTTAGCAGCAACCCGGTGCTGGGTCATATAAATACTTTTGGTGGCCATCCGGTAAGCTGTGCCGCAGGATTGGCTGCATTTGAAGTGCTGCTGAATGATAAAATAATTGAAGCAGTACACAACAAACAACAACTATTTATCAATAACCTTCAACACCCGGCAATAAAAAAAATCAGCAGTGTGGGATTAATGATGGCCGTACATTTTGAAAATTTTGAGCAAAACAAAAAAATAATAGACGGCTGCATTGCTGCCGGCGTATTTACCGATTGGTTTTTATTTGCTTCCAATGCATTTAGAATAGTTCCACCGCTTAATATTAGCAATGAGGAAATTATAAAAGCATGTGAAATCATTAAAGCTTCCATTTAGAGCATCTCTCATGAAGAAAATTAAGAAAATATTTTTCAAAACCCTTTTTGTATTAGCTGTTTTGTACGGCGTACTACTAATTCCCTTGCCCGAAAAAAGAGATAAACTAATCGCCAATAAACCTGCATTTGTTTGGAACAGCGACAGCCTTTGGTTATCCTTAGAAAAAGATTTTTCCTTTGCCAAAAAGTTGGATAGTTTTCAATTGGATTCGATCATACTTGGATATCAAAAATCTTTATCGGGGCAAATTAATTTTCTGCAAACCCATCAACCCAACTATAACGACAGTATATATAACAGCATTGAAAAAAATGTTTTTTCAGCGTCGCCCTACGTTGCTGCTAGGCCACAATACAGCATTTGGTTTGTAGATACGTATAATCAATTACGCAGTATTATTAAAACCCAATCGCAACAGTGGCCCTTGCAAACCATCAACACAAAAAATACTTTGTATCGTTTGCTATATGGTATGCGTGCTGCCACAGAAGAAGTGATTCTGCAGGCAGACAGCAATTATATACCGGCAGCCATGCTTGTTTCAAAAGAACATTCAGCCACACCTGCAGCCAATATTTTAGGGATTACGGTACATAGTGGCGACATTTTGGTAAGCCGTGGAGGAGCAGAAGTATCTGCATTGATATCAAGAGGAAATGATTACCCGGGCAATTTTTCTCATATTGCTTTTTTGTATGTAGATGAAAAAACAAAGGAGCCCTATTTGATAGAATCGCATATTGAAAAAGGGGTAGCCATTGCCAATGTGGAGCAATACATCAAAGACAGAAAGCTACGGTTTATGGTGATGCGCCCAAGGTTTGATTTAATATCTATACAGGCAGACAGCTTGCTTCCGCATAAAGCAGCCAAAGCAATGTTTGAAGAAAGCTTTAGCAGGCATATAGCTTACGATTTTAAAATGGACTATGAAGATTCTGTAAAAATGTTTTGTTCTGAAGTGGCATATTACGCTTATCGAAAACAAGGAATTGAACTTTGGAAACAATTATCTACTATCTCTTCCAATGGAATTGTAAACTGGCTGCATCAATTTGGAGTAGATAATTTTATTACCCAAATGCCCTCCGATGTAGAGTATGATCCGCAATTAACGGTGGTTGCCGAATGGAGAGACCCCGAAACGCTCTACAAAGACCATATTGATAATGCGGTGATGGACGCTATGCTGGAACAGGCAAATGCAGGGCAACAAGTAGGATACAATATTTGGCAATTGCCTTTGGTACGATTAATAAAAGCCTGGTGCTTTATTAAAAACCAATTGGGCTACGAAGGAATAATACCCGAAGGCATGAGCGCCACCACCGCATTAAAAAATCAATGGCTGGTAAACCGCAATCGCCAAATTACTACCGAAGTAAAAGCAAAGGCAGATGGTTTTATAAAAGAACATCAATACAAGCCGCCCTATTGGCAATTATTAAATATGGCCCAAAAAGCCGCTCTAGAATAATTCTTCAAAAAAAATTTTGTTTATTTAAAAACACATCTTTTACTTTGTATTTCAAAGTACTTTTTTATGACCGAGCAGCAACAGTCTTTAGACGCCATTCACGACATTAAAAAGATGATGGAACGCAGCAGCCGTTTTATAAGCCTGAGCGGGCTTAGTGGAGTAAGCGCAGGTGTTTGTGCATTAATAGGTGCATGGTTGGCGCATCCCTATGTGTATGGCTATAAAAATCTTTTTATTGATATTAATCAACCTTACACATACGATGCCACGGTGTATTTGAATACCTGGCTCTTTTGGATTGCCATGGGAACTTTTGTGGCGGCATTGCTGTCGGCATTTGTTTTTACTTATATAAAAAGCAAAAAAGACGGCACTCCTATTTGGGGAAAAACTGCCCGCCGATTAATGATAAATGTGTTGATTCCGGTTGCGGTTGGAGGCATATTCCTGTTGAGTATGATGCAGTACGGCACTTTTGGATTGGTAGCTCCCGGCTGTTTATTGTTTTATGGATTGGCATTAATTAATGCCAGTAAATATTCTTTAAACGAGCTGAGGTACCTGGGTTATTGCGAAATTATTTTAGGCATTATCAATTTGAATTTTGTGGGATATGGTTTGTACTTCTGGGCAGCAGGATTTGGCATTTTGCATATTGCCTACGGCGTTTACATGTGGTATAATTACGAAAGAGAAAATTAAAAATTGGCATAAACAGCAGGGAAAATGGTGAATCCAATAAATCAGTTAAATAAATTATTCGATAGCCGGGTGCGACTGGGCATATTGAGCGCTCTTATGATGAATAATAGCATCAACTTTAACGAACTAAAAGAGCTTTTGGAAATTACCGATGGCAACTTAGCCAGCCATCTTAAAGCTTTAGAAGATAATAATATTATAAAGGTGGAAAAAGGATTTATTGGCCGAAAAACAAATACAACTTATAAACTAACCAAGGTCGGTGAAAAAGCATTTAAAGAACATATTGAGGCATTGGAGAAAATGATTAAAGCCACTAAATAATTTTTTTTGTTTTTGCACTTTGCATTTCAAAGTGCTTTTATGAACAAGCAATCAAGCATAGGAATATCAGCCAAAATTTGGATAACCACAGTGGTACTTACCGCTGTACAAATATTAGTTGGCATAAGTATAGAGGAAGGTACGCCTCCCGGGTTTGCATTTTTTGTAGTACCCATTGCAACTACTATACTAAGTATTCCGGCACTTATTACTCTTGCAATTGTAATGCCTATTATTCAAAATAGGGTTGAAAACCCTGCCAGTAAAATAAAGTGGTTATTGGTTTTGTTGCTGTTGATTTTATTACTCTATTCATTAGCCGCAATTGCATTGCTATTTGGTATTCATTCTTTCAACTTCTCCGAAACCAATATAGAAGATCTTCAATACTTATTAGTTGCCCTGGGATTATTGGCAGTTGCCATTATCTTTTCTGTTGCTATTAATTATAAAGCCGTAATAAACTATTTCTACAACAGTAATTCATCTTTTTCATTTTCATTTTTTTTTAATTCAAAAAAATACAAAGCCATGGAAGAAATACAAAAAAGTGGGCCTGCTTTGCCTGCATCTAACAACAAAATTTTAATAAAAGGTTTTATTACCGGGTTTTTAATTCTGCTAATGTTGATACCCACCATTTTTATCAGCAACTTAATTAGCGAACGAGAAGCACGCCAAAAAGAAATTGTAAAAGAAGTGAGCAGCAAATGGGCTGCTACGCAAACGCTCTCCTGCCCGTTTTTAGTAGTACCCTATTCTTATGCCTACCAGGGGCAAGATGGCAAACCAGCCATCAACCAATCTCACTTAATTTTTTTGGCCGATACGGTAATGGTTGCCGGTAATATTTTGCCCGAAGAAAGGCAAAGGTCTATTTACAAAGTTTTGCTATATCGTTCTTCTATTGAGTACAAAGGAAATTTTAAAGTTACCCTGCCAACAGATATTGATGCCACAAAAATTGATTTTGGCAATGCAAAAATTTGCTTTACCCTAAGTGATTATAAAGGCATTGAAGAAGATGTGCTGGTTCAATTCAACAACGAAAAACTAATACTAAGGCCGGGCCTTCCTTTAAACGATTTTGGAAAAACAGGCCTCTCTGCTCCTGTTAAACTTGAAGCTGCCACACTATTAGCCGGCTTGCCTTTTAGTATGCAGATAAAAATTAAAGGCAGTGAGCAATTGCATTTTATACCCATGGCCAGCAGCAGCAAGTTTGAATTAAGTTCCAAATGGAACGACCCTTCTTTTGATGGTGAAATGCTACCCAACGAAAGAAAAGTTACCCAGGAAGGCTTTCATTCAAAATGGAGTTTTAACCAGGCCAATCTGCCTTTTTCTACAGTGATACAGCCCAATAGCCTGGGCGAAAACAAAATGAATTTTGGTGTAAGTCTTGTACAGCCTGCCGACCAATATGGTAAAACCATGCGAAGTGTAAAATATGCTATCCTGTTTATTGGGCTTACGTTTGCCTTTTTCTTTATTATAGAACTGATGCAGCAAAAACCTTTTCACCCGGTACAGTATGTACTGGTTGGAATTGCATTGGTAATATTTTATACGCTCCTACTTTCTTTTAGTGAGTTTATAAAATTTGATACAGCTTATATTATTGCCGCATTGGCTACCATATTACTGATTAGCGGGTATGCCAAAAGTCATTTTAAAAGTTGGAAAACGGCG
This sequence comes from Chitinophagaceae bacterium UBA2793, assembly GCA_002352045.1. Taxonomy (GTDB): domain Bacteria; phylum Bacteroidota; class Bacteroidia; order Chitinophagales; family Chitinophagaceae; genus Ferruginibacter. The sequence goes on from DEHT01000097.1 coordinate 38,506, forward strand.
GGCATCTTCTTTGGTTTACTATCGCTGTTGTATGCATTCATTTTTGTATTGATTCAATTGGAAGATACCGCCTTGCTGGTAGGCAGCATCGGATTATTTGTAGTGCTTGCATTGGCAATGTACGCCAGCAGAAAAATAAATTGGTATGGTACTGCTTCTTCTGAAACTGTAAGGGTAGCCTCATAAAATTCAAATTCTATGTACAAAATCATTATTGGTACCCGATCGGCAATTTTAGTATGGCTAACGCATAGCCTTGCGTTGCCCATACTAAAGCTGATTCGCAAGCCGGAAAAATTTCCATTTACTTTAGATACATTACAAAGTTTTCCGCAAGGCAGTATGGGCAAAGAATTGGCCAATTTTTTAAACGAGAAAAAAATAGCCCTTTTACCTTACTATGCAAGGCACGACATGAAGCATATTTTATTACAGTACGATACTACCGATGAAGGCGAAGGATGCCTGCAATGTTTTATGCTCGGCAACAGGCACCTTTCCTTTCCGGTGGTAGCAACGGTGGTTTATTGTTTTGTTACCATGCCGGAGTATTGGAGTAAATTCAGGCAAGCTTACAGCAGAGGTAGAACCTCTCAACCCATTGCTGATTTAAACTGGATAGGCATTTTACAAACACCGGTAAAAGATTTACAGCAAATGCTGGCAAAAAAATAAATAGATATGAAAAAGTTTTTATGGTCGTTTAAATATGCTGCCGAAGGCATTACTCATTGCATAAGAAATGAAAGAAATTGTACCATACATTGTATAGCAGCCATTGCAGTAATTATTGCAGCTTTTGTATATAAAATCAATCACACAGAATGGATGATTGTGTTAATGAACATTGCATTGGTAATAAGTCTCGAAATGCTGAATACCGCCATAGAAAAACTTTGCAACCTGCTGCATCCGCAGCACAACCCGGTTATTAAAACTATCAAAGATGTAGCGGCTGGCGCAGTATTGATTGCTGCTTTGGTAGCATTGGTTTGCGCTTGCATCATCTTTATTCCTAAAATATTTTAAAAATTAAAAATGAAATCACCTTCTATAATTGCCAAGATGCTCAGCATTTTTCTAGCGTTGATTGCTGCAATGATATTATTTAGAATTTTTTACTCCGGCACCCTCAGCTATATTTTTATGAGTTGGAATATTTTTTTGGCCTGGGTGCCTTATATCATCAGCACTTATCTTTCGGTATATTCCAAAAAAGAAAAATGGAAGCAATTATTTTTGTTTTGTACCTGGCTATTGTTTTTTCCCAATGCCTTGTACATTGTAACCGACCTGGTACACCTGCAAGACGAAAGAAATATGCCCTGGTATTTTGATGCCATGCTTTTGTTTGCATCGGCTTTTGCAGGATTGTTGCTGGCATTTGTTTCGCTAAAAAATGTAGAGCGATATTTTTTATCCTTTCTCAGCCAAAGGCTTGTTAACATGCTTATTCCGGCATTGTTGTTTCTGGGTTCTTTTGGTGTTTACCTGGGTAGGTTTCAGCGCTGGAATAGTTGGAATATTGTGGATGCCCCCTTTGCTTTATCGCTCAATATTTTGCACTATGTAATCAATCCATTTGAAAATATAAAAGTGTGGGCAGTAACATTCTTATTTACGATTGTTTATTCATTGCTTTATTACAGTATTAAAATATTGCCGAAGGCGTTTGCAGAAAAGTAGAAATGAAGAGCTGGGGGAGTTTATCGATAAGAATTTAAAAAACTAAGTAGCTTTTTTGCATTTGTGTACCAAAAATACGAAGCCGGCATTTAGAAATGATTCAACCGTAAGCAATTACTATTTATCGCTTAAAGCGATAATATAAAACTTCGAAACTGGAAGTTTCGAAGAGCAGCGGAGCAGCGGTAGAAATGAAAGCTGGAATTTATAGATATGCATAATAAACTTAACACTAATAACAATAAAGGGTTTGACGTAAAAATTTGCAAGGGAAAGGATCAACTTTCGTAAGTCCTGCATTTTTTTGCTCTATTAACCATAACACAGCAATCTATCGCTTAAAGCGATATTATAAAACTTCGAAACTGGAAGTTTCGAAGAGCAGCGGCAGCAAAGAGAAGAAAAGTTTGCAGAAAACAAACATACCAGGCAATAACCCAGTATGCTTGATATAATGTTATTATAATTTCTTAAAAATCTAACCCTAAAGAAAGATACATTACTGGGGTTCCTTTAAAGAAACCACTCATTGGCCAGCCGGCATCAAATTTTACAAAGTAACCAAATACTGTGCTGCGGGCACCAAAGCCATAGCCACCGGCAAACGGGCCAAGCCCGCCGGCTTTTACTTTTACCGTTACATTATCGTTGGTATAGGTCATGGTAGGCCTTTTTAATCCATCGTATTTGCCATTCCATGCAGTGCCCAAATCAACAAACTGCGTAATCATAAAATTTCTAAGAAAGGCATTGTTCACCGTTTTATCAAAGAAGGTAGAAACAATGGGCAAACGGAATTCGCTGTTTAAAACAATGGCATTGTTTCCATTGGCAGCGTTTTGAATATAGCCCCGCATGTTTACGGCCAGGCTTTGAAAAGCATAATCCTGGTCGGCATCGGGTTGGTTGCCGGTATTAAAATATCGGTCTTTCACATTTCCGTTGTTATCTATTTTTTGATTGTTGCCAAACATCAGCCAGCCATCCATTCCACCTAAGTAGTAAATGAATTTTTGATTACCCCAACTGAAATCGGCGGCTGCTCTACCTGCCCAAATAAAGTTGCGATAAATAGGATAGTAATAGCGGGCATCAATACCTAAGTTAAACGTATTGGGCCCATCGGAAAACTGCACTTTGCTTACCTGACGATTCCAATCTATTCCTACTTTATAACGCAGGCCATTCCAAATATTTTCGGTTGGGTTCAAGGTATTGTCATAAACAAACTCGGCTCTGCTTACAGAATACAATTTTCTGCTGTTGTAAAAAATGCCGCTCAGTTGGTCCATTTCAGAAACTGAAATATTATCGGAGCGAATGCCGGTAGTAAGTCTAACACTTTTTACTTCATCAAAAGGATAAGCAATATTTGCCTGGTACAAATTGGTAAATACTTTTCCGGGATAAGCAGCAAAGGGATTTCCCAGGGTATCGGTTATAAGAATGTCGGTGTTTTGTACATTCCTGTAATAAGTAAGTCCCCAATCAATTCTTCTTTTTAAATTTTGGAAACTTGCCAACCACTCATTGTCTTTTAAATTGGTTCCAATTCTAAATGCACCGCTTATTTTTATATCTTCCAAAAGGTCCGATGTTCCCAATCTTATTAAGCCATTCAATGGTGTGCTGCTGTTGAGCATTATTGGGCCCGAGCCTCCGCCATAAACCTGGTATTTATTAATCAAAACATTGCTGCTCAAATTGAGCCCGGCAAAATCGGCACTAAATTTTTTAGGTTTGTATGGATAAAGTTTGGCTGTTGCTAATGCCGATGGAAAACTTGTTTCGGTACCAACAATGGCACCCACTTTTATTTCTTTGTTGGAAGAGTCGGTTTCAAATTCGGTTTGAAAAATATCGCCTTCATTTTTTAGGGTATCAGCCACCGTTGGTGAAGGTTTAAAAGCATCTACCGCAGTTAAGGTACTTTCCCTCATTGTCTTTTTTGCGTATTCGGTGGGCTGTGCGGTTATATTTCTTTTGTTCAAAGCCAATTCATCAATTTTGAGTTTGTACAAAATTTTATCATCGCTTTGCCGGGTTACTTCGCTCACCTGGTTATTTTCACCGGCAATTTTTGTTTCTACAATACTGCTGGGGTAATTGCTGATGGGGAACGAATAAGCGCTATCGGCCGTTACTGAAACCACGGCGACAGAATCTACATCTGCTTTTTTATACACCCGTAAAGCACTGTCAACTTCCTGCGCTGAGGGGTTTCTTAAAATATCATCGCCAATTAATACTAACGTATCTACTCCCATTCTTGTGGTTGTAAAAAATCCGGCATAGCGGTTGGCAATACCATTTTCATCGCTAATAAATGTAAAATGGTTGCTATTGTACTGCATGGGAAACCTTGCATTGCCATACTTTACATTGCTGAGTTGGGTAATTTGATTTAGTTCGGGCTTATCTCCAAAATCGGTAATCATAAAAATATTGAACCGGTTGTTGCTGGGCAAAACCGTATCGGCTGTTTTTGCTGTTGCATTGGGACGGTTGCTGCTGAATATGATGCCTGTTTTTCCCGGGAAAGCTATTGGGCTTGCATCAAGGTTATCATATACATCGTTGGTAATTTGCTTGAGTGTTTCCTTATCCACATCATAAGTGTAAATATCGGTGTGCCCGTTTTTTACTGCCGATAACAATAGTGTTTTGCTATCTAGCATATACTTCATGTCCTGTATTTGGTCTATCTTACTACTTAAAACAGTTTTATTGTATTTAATACGAGTAACAAGGTCGTACACAAAAAGGTTGAGTTTACCCTCTTTAATATATGCCACAGCAATACGACTTCCTTTTGGATCCCAGGCCATTTGCGGATAGGTAGGATTTATTTCGTTTTCATAATTTCTTACACCAAACTTCAATAAAGTTTTGTATTCAAAATCTTCGCTTAGCAGCACTCTTGTAATTCCTTTTTTCCATTGAGTAACCACAAAAGAGTTATTGCGTTTATTGGGGTTTACATTAAAACGATAATAATTTAGGCGCTTACTGATTGTAAACCCTTCTACATAATTTCCTTTGGGATAGGCTTTTCTTCTGCGGATATCCTGGTAATATTTATCCGTCTGATATTCCATAAACTCCCTCAACAATGCATTAAATTTAAGCTTGGTAATTTGCTGGCTGGCTTTGTTTAAACTTCGATACTGCCTGGTTAAATAAAAGAAGTAGGTAACATTTTCTTTTTTATATTTTTCTTCAATAAAATACCAAAATGCATGACCGGCTAATTGTGGCCGGTGAAAAGAAAGAGTAGAGAATTTATTATAATTACCACTCAGCAATTCACTTTTTAAATCGTCATCGAGCTCTGCACTCCAGTTTTCGCCAATATATGCAACGTAACCATCGGTGAGCCATTTAGGTAAATCGAGCAAAGCCTGGTTACCGGCTACTTCGCCAATATCGTCGCCAAATAATAAGTTTTGTGTAATGCTGCGTGCAATGCCCTGCCTTATTTGCCGGTTAAGGTTGGCATGGTTTCCATCAAAGTAAACCGGCAATTTATTGTTTACAAAATTGGTAAGACCGCCGGTTTTTAAAATATCGGTTTCGAGGCCAATATTCGATTGTTGAAAATCGGAATACTGGTTATATACAATAATATTAGCCCTGCGTTGTAAACTGTTTTCGGTGGCAGCCTCTATTTGTGGCAACTCCTGTTCGGCAGCCTGCAATACATATTTTGCCAACTCTTCACCACCCTGGTAAAAATAAACATTGAAGTTTTTGGTTTGATAATATTGCCATTTAAACTTGGCAAACTGAACCCGATTTCTGCCAAATAAAACAGAGTTAACCTGGGCAAATGAAACTACAGATGATAATACAAGCAAAAAGGATATTACAATTATTCTGCTGAACTTTGACATACGGTGTTATTATTGAATTCTAAAATTACTTTATTTCGGGTTAACCAATAAAATCTTTTAAATCAACGAAATGTTACAAATTAAATCCTTTGAATTTAATCCCATACAGGAAAATACCTATATACTTTTCAACGAAAGTAAACAAGCTATCATTATTGACCCCGGTTGTTATTATGATGATGAAAAAGATGTATTGAGTAGTTTTATTGATAAGATGGGCCTTAAGCCCGAAATGCTGCTTAATACGCATTGCCATTTAGATCATATATTCGGCAATAAATATGTTTCCGAAAAATATCAGCTCCCATTATGCATACACAGGGGTGAAAAAATTGTGCTGGACGATGCGCCCTTGAGAGGCCTGATGTTTAACTTGCCTTTTGATAATTACATTGGTACTATTAATTATATAGAAGAAGCAGACAACATTCCACTGGGAAAGGATGCTTTAAAAGTTTTACTTACTCCGGGGCATAGTCCGGCAAGCCTTAGTTTTTACTGTGAAGCCGATGAGTTTATTGTGAGCGGCGATGTACTTTTTAAACAAAGTATTGGCCGTACCGATTTACCGGGCGGCGATTTTGACACTTTAATCAACAGCATTCAAACCAAACTATTTACCCTACCCGATGCAACCAAAGTGTATAGTGGGCATGGGCCTGTAACAAGTATTGGGTACGAAAAAAGGAATAATCCGTTTTTAGTTTAGTTCACCCGGGTCGGTACCGAAGGTCAGACCCGAAAAAA
>DEHT01000076.1 GCA_002352045.1 Chitinophagaceae bacterium UBA2793
GATCAGGTTCCCGGCTTCTCTACAATTCAAAGTACATTAACATTAACTCAAAATGTTGCCCAGCAACTGGAAGGTTTAAATGTAACTTATACCAACACTGTATCGGCAGGCCCTTGCAGCCCCATAACAAATTATTTACTTACCGATACCTTACCCAGCAATGTAACTTATGTTTCGGGGGGTACTTATAATGCTGCTACCAGAGTTGTTAGCTTCCCGGTAAATTTGGCTGTTAGTCAAACTCAAACTTACGCTTTCACTGTTCAAATAAACAACGGTAGTTATTTCCCAACTACTAATTTATTAGATGAACAGGTAACAGGTTCAACCATCCCTGCAACATGGTCGGCTACAGCCGGACAAGGCACCACAAATTTTGTGGTATCATCAGCACAAAACCATAGCGCACCTAATTCTTTCTTTGGGGTAAATGCAACTACTGCCGTTGATTACAGGCTTTCAACAGTAACTGGCATTCCAATGGGAGCAGCTCCTCCCATTTTAAGCTTTTGGCATAATTACAATACCGAAGATGGTTGGGATGGCGGAATGCTGGAAATTAGCACCAACGGCGGAACCAACTGGACCGACTTAGGCCCACAAATGACGGAGAATGCCTACAACGGTTCATTAGGAACCGGAAGCAACAATCCATTGGGCGGCAGATCTGCCTTTACCGGCAATAGCAATGGTTGGATAAAAACTACCGTTAGTCTTTTGCCCTATGCCAATCAAAATGCTTTATTCCGCTTTAGAGTTGGTACCGATGATAACACTGCATCTGTAGGTTGGTATATTGATGATATTCTAATGCAATCGAGAGCTGTAGTAAATATGAGAAGCAGCTTGTTCAACGCAAGTGGCGTAAGAGTTCAGGTAAAAGATACATTTACTGTTATACTTGAAAATGCCGGCTGTACTCCTGTTAGTATCACTACTCAACCGGCTAATGCAAGCGCTTGTGTAGGAACCAATGCAAGCTTCTCTGTAGTTGCCACCGGTACTACTCCTACGTATCAATGGCAATTGAGTACCGATGCCGGAACTACCTGGAATAATATTGCAGGCGCTAATGCTGCAATGCTTTCTATAAGCAATGTAACTGCAGGCATGAACAATTATCAATATAGGGTATTGCTCAACAATGCTTGTCCTTCTAATGCCACTTCTTCAGCAGCTACATTATCGGTAACCAATTCTGCCGGCATCAATCAGCAACCAGCCAATACAAGTGTTTGTTTAAACGCCGATGCAACATTTACAGTGGCGGCCTCGGGTTCAAACCTTACCTACCAATGGCAAGTAAGTACCGATGCCGGTACTACCTGGAACAATATTGCAGGCGCTACTGCTGTTACATTGAATGTTTCTGCTGTTACAGCAGCCATGAACAATAATCAATACAGGGTAATAGTATTTAGTTGTGGGCCTACAGGCACCAACTCTTCTGCTGCTACTCTTACCATTTTAAATCCTGCAAGTATTACTACTCAACCAACAGCAGTTACGGTTTGCCCCAACAACAATGCAAGCTTTAGTGTGCAGGTGAGTGGCACAAGTTTAAGTTACCAATGGCAGGTAAGTACCAATGGCGGAAGCACCTATTCAAATATAGCAGGTGCAACGGCAGCCTCTTATACTGTTACCAATGTGAGCCTCTCCATGAATAACAATTTATACCGAGTTGTTATTAATGGCACTTGTACAGTAAATCTTACTTCTACCGGAGCAGTTCTAAATGTGAACGAACCTGTAAACATTACCAGCGACCCGGTTAGCACCGAAAAATGTGCCGGCGAAAATGCAACTTTCGCAGTAACAGCTTCAGGTACTTCTTTAAGCTATCAATGGCAATTGAGCATTAATGGTGGCCCGTTTGTAAACCTTAGTAATGCTACTCCTTACTCTGGAGTAAATACGGCTACACTTACCATTACTAATGTAAGCACAGCTTTAAACAATTACACCTACAGAGCCATTGTAGATGGCCCTCCATGTGGAGCAGTTGAATCGGGTACCGCCACATTAACGGTTAATCCTTTGCCTTCTGCAGTTTTAGTTGCTGCAGAATATTCAACCATATTGCCGGGTTCGCCTGCAGGTTTATATGTTACAGTGAGTCCTACAGGATTGTATACTTACAGATGGTATAGAGATGGAGGATTGTTGCCAAATGTAAACGGCAATAATTACCCATTAGATTTAGATAAACTAGGAGCCTACTATGTAGATGTTGTAAACGAATTTGGTTGTGCTAAATCAACCAACTTAGTAAACATTACAGATTCGGCAAGCAATAAATTGTTTGTATATCCTAATCCAAGCGATGGACATTTCCAGGTAAGATATTACAATGCTACCGGCAATGCAGTTGCAAGAACATTAGTGGTATTCGATTCAAAAGGAGCAAGAGTATTTAGCAAAGCTTATACAGTAGATGGCCCTTACGGACGTATGCAGGTTGATTTACCTTCTGCAACTGCGGGTACCTATATCATTAGCTTGCTCGACAACAAAGGCAAGCAGGTTGCTTCCGGAAGAGTGGTTATTCAAAAATAAATTAGCACAATATTATTTTACAAAGAGGTCGAAAATTCGGCCTCTTTTTTTTTGAAACTTCAAACCAAATTGTTTCAAAAGCATAAAAAAAGAGTGGCTGATTACCACTCTTTCCAATTTTATTTTTTTAGAATCCTAATTTGTCAAAACTTTTACGCCCATCATTGCTCTTAAATTTTCTGCAATGGCATTGGCATCTAAACCTATTTCGTTGTAAAGTTCCTTGGGTGTACCATGCTCTACCAATCTATCCGGTATGCCCATTATTTTTACATCGGCCTTATATCCATGTTCATTCATAAATTCTAAAATGGCAGATCCAAAGCCACCCACAACTGTTCCATCTTCAATGGTAATTATTTTAGTGTATTTACCAAATACTTCATGCAACATGGCTTCATCCAAAGGTTTTGCAAAACGCATGTCGTAATGAGCGGGGTTGATGCCTTCGGCCTTTACATCTCTTATGGCTTGTGCGGCAAAATTGCCCGGGTGACCAAATGATAAAATGGCTACCGTTTCACCATCTTTTAATTTTCGGCCTTTACCAATGCTGATTTCTTCAAATGGATATTTAGTTGCCATATTGTCTTTTTGCAATTCAGGCATTACACCCTCTCCTCTTGGATACCGAATTACAATAGGAAGCTTTGTACTTTCCAACTGAGCTGTGTACATTAAATTACGCAACTCTCTTTCGTTCATAGGTGCGCTCACAATTAAGTTGGGAACACAACGCATATAGGCAATATCGTAACATCCATGATGCGTAGGACCATCTTCGCCAACAAGGCCTGCCCTGTCTAAACAAAATACAACCGGTAATTTTTGAATGGCTACATCATGTATCACCATATCGTAGGCACGCTGCATAAAGGAAGAATAGATGTTGCAGAAAACCCTCATGCCCTGTGTAGCCATACCTGCACTAACTGTAACCGCATGTTGCTCTGCAATACCCACATCAAAAGCCCGGTGTGGCATGGCAGCCATCATATATTTTAATGAACAGCCGCTTGGCATTGCCGGTGTAATGCCAAATATTTTTTCATTTTTTTCGGCCAACTCCATTATGCTGTAACCAAATACATCCTGGTACTTCATTGGTTGTGGCAAATCGAAAAGTTTCTTTTTTATTTGCCCGGTTACTTTATCAAATAAACCCGGTGCATGCCAAAGGGTTTGATCTTTTTCTGCCAAATCGTATCCCTTTCCTTTTACGGTTTTAATGTGTAAAATTTTGGGGCCTCCGATATCTTTTAAGTCGTTTAAGGTTTCAACCAGTTTTACAACATTGTGCCCGTCAATAGGGCCGAAGTAGCGAAGGTTTAAGGCTTCAAATAAATTACTACTTTTACTCACCATTCCTTTTAAACCTGCTTCCAGCTTACTGGCCATATCCCTGGTAAAGTTTTTACCCACCGGTAATTTGCCGAGCGCTTTCCAAACATTATCTCTTAAATCGTTGTAGGTATGAGATGTGGTTATATCGGTTAAATATTCTTTAAGAGCGCCCACATTGGGGTCGATGCTCATATTATTGTCGTTGAGAATAATGAGCAAATTACTTTTTTCTGCACCTGCATGGTTCATTGCTTCAAAGGGGAGACCTGCCGTCATAGCTCCATCGCCAATAACTGCTATATGCTGACGATCTTTTTCGCCTTTATAATGGCTGGCCATGGCCATGCCTAATGCTGCGGAAATAGAAGTGGAGGAATGACCCACACCAAATGTATCGTACTCACTTTCGCTGCGTTTGGGGAAACCACTTAGCCCATTGTATTTTCTGTTGGTTGGAAAAGCCTCTCTACGGCCGGTAAGAATTTTATGGCCATAAGCCTGGTGGCCAACATCCCAAACCAATTGATCGTATGGGGTATTAAACACATAATGCAATGCCACGCTCAATTCTACTACACCCAGGCTGGCGCCAAAGTGGCCGCCATGCACACTCACCACATCAATTATGTATTGACGCAATTCGGTACTCAATTGTAGTAGTTGATCCTTTTCTAATTTTTTTAAATCAGCAGGGCTGTTAATGGCTGCTAATAGTTTTCCGGCTTGTATCTCCATTAATTTAAAATAATGGGTAAAGGTACAGTTTTTGGGAATTGCAGCTATTCATTTTGTGCTTTAAGGATTAATGCTATTCAAACATTTAAGCCTAAACAAGAGATTTAAAATAAAGCAAGGTTGAATTATACTTTTGATATAATGGCATTATACGAATGTTGGGTCAAACCCTAGTAGAGGTGCAGGATCGGGGCAATTCATTAAGTAATGGCCCGCTTCACTTGGTTTACAAACGCCTGGATAATCGCCTTCTTTGAATTCAATATCTTCAATTACCTGAAAATGTAAATGCGGAGGCCATTGCCCGTTTTCATCAGTATTCCCAAAATGACCCACTATCTGTCCACGGCTAATATAAGCACCTTCCTGCACCTTACTTAAATCGGCCAGGCTCAAATGCCCATACAAAGTGTAAAACGAAATGGTTTCTATTTGATGCAGCAAAATTATAGTGGCACCATAATCTCCAAATTGATTGTTGAATGCAAAACTATGTACCATGCCACCTAAAGGCGCATAAATGGCTGTGCCGGCCGGACCCCAAATATCAATACCCAAATGAATGGAACGGGCTTCTTCTCCGGAAAATAATTCACTACGTCGGTAAAGCACCCTGTTTTCGTTATAGCCACCAATACCAAAACTTGCCTGCTGACTGCTTAATGTTTCGCTTACCCAGTTGGAAAAAAGATTTGTATCGGCAATTACTTTTGAAGAAGGAATATGTTTACTCCGTTCAGAAAAATCGAAAGGAAAAAATTTTTCCTTAGCTGCATCAAATTTTATGATGGGGTGGAAATCATTTGCAGCTTTTTTTAAAATGCGGGATAGATTGGTGGAAACTATGGGTGTTGACATGGAGTAAAATTAAGCAAAATTATGTAGTTGATTAAGGCCGACCACCTTTAATCAAGGTCGACCACCTTTGGAAGGTGGTCGACCTTATATACACTACTCTCCTGAAAATATATTATTGTAATAGTAGTCTGATTGATCCTTATGTATTTCAATATACTTTTCTCTATTACCAAACCATTCTAATACTTCATCTCTTTTTAAATGAGTTGGTTTTGCAGATAATATGGATAAATAAGACGACCACTTGAAAGTTCTAAAATCATTACAGATTCCGTGTTTTTGAGCATTTGCATGGATGTATATTATCAATTGAGTTAGCTGCTGGTCATTGGCAACTGCAATTCTTTTAAAAGGCCTGCTAAAAAGATGTCCTTTAATACCCAAGCTTTTATTATAAGCGAGAGAATAAGAGATAAATAAACGATTAAATTGTTGCTCTATCAATTCGTGAAAAGTACATTCAACATTTATAAATTTTGTTTGAGTTTGTGTACATGTAGTGCTTTTGCGTAACAATCCGATGATAGTATCTTCAGGCAAAGTTTTAATTAGCCAGTGTACATGATTGTCCAATAAACAGTATGCATAAGTGTCGGCAAAGCCGTTTGAAAATTCATTGTAGCGATTTAGAAAAAACATACGGTTAGCATCTGTACTAAAGAGTTTTTTCCCGTCAATACTTTTACAGATGATATGATAAAATTCGTCCGGTTCAAAATGAGCGAGTAATTTTTCGGCAATGGGCATAGGGATTCATTTTTATTGACCCCATAAATTAAAAACAATAATTGACACTTCATAGTTTAATCCTATTGAAATCTTCAATCCTTTTTTTTGTTGCCGTCTTTCAAGCATAAGGGCAACCGGGTTTTGGAGACTGTTATAAGGTCGACCACCTTTGGAAGGTGGTCGACCTTAATCAAATAGTTTAACCCAATTGAAATCATCAATCCTTTTATTCTTTTTTTTGATACCATCTTTCAGGCCAAATGCCAAAAGGATTATGGAGTCTTTGTTAAGGTCGACCACCTTTGGAAGGTGGTCGACCTTAATCAAACTATATCACCACATTCACCATTTTTCCTTTTACAAAAATAATTTTCTTAGGAGGTTTGCCTTCCAGCCATTTTTGTATCACTTCGTTTTGCAACACTAATTCTTCAACCTGCTTGGGTTCCAGGTTAAGCGCTAATGAAATAGTGGTTCTTAATTTTCCGTTTACCGAAACCGGGTATTCTTTATTGGTTTCTACCAAATATTTTTCTTCTACTGTAGGGTATGCTGCATCTAATACCGAGCCCTGGTTTCCTAATTGATTCCACAATTCCGCCGCAATATGTGGTGCATAAGGTGTAAGTAGAATCAACAGTTTTTCCAGTACTTCTTTTTTATGGCATTTTACATCGGTGAGTTCGTTTACACAAACCATAAAGGCGCTCACTGCGGTATTAAAAGAAAA
>DEHT01000010.1 GCA_002352045.1 Chitinophagaceae bacterium UBA2793
CCTTCCGATACCAGAAAAATTACAGATGCACTTTTAAATAACTGGGTTATTACTTTTCCGCAGGGAACCACCAAAGCATTTGCTCCGGGGCGAAAGGGAACCGCATATATTATTAAACACACCAAACCTATTGTAATCCCGGTGGTAATTTCCGGTTACAATAGGGCGTTTGATAAAAAGGGTTTAAAGCTCATAAAAAAGGGGACAAAACTATCAGTAACATTTAAAGAACCTCTACAAATAAATTTTGAAGCAGGTACCGAAGAAATATTGAGCCAGGTTATGGATGCTATTGAACAAAGCAAAAAATTTATGCCTTCTGATCATCATCTGCCTCCTACAAGTAAGGAATCACACTAAACCGGCTGAAATGTTATTGCACAAACAATGCTTTTAATTCAAGTGCTTCATCGGGTTTCATTTTACCTCCTAAAACTAGTCTTAATTGTCTTCTTCTTAAAGCCCCGTCAAAAAGTTTTTGTTCTTCTTCAGTTTCAGGAACAAGTGTATTAACTTTTCTGGGTTTGCCATTGGGGTCCAGTGCTACAAAAGTGTAATAAGCTTCATTGCTTTTGTATTTATACTGTTGTATTGCATCTTCACCAAAAACTTTCATGTGAACTTCCATGCTGCTGTTAAAAGAGCGGGTTACCTTGGCTTCAATATGCACCACATTCCCTAATTTAATGGGCGTTTCAAAGGAAATATTATCAACCGAAGCTGTTACCACAGGGGCTGCACAGTGTTTCATAGCAGCTAATGCTGCTGCAATATCCATCCAGTACATTAAACGGCCACCCATTAAATTTCCAAATGTATTGGTATCATTGGGTAGAACCAATTCTGTCATTACTACTAAAGAATCACTTGCTTTCTTATCCATTCAAAAAAAATTTTCGCAAAGATAGACATTAACACAAAGTTGAAAGTTGAAAAATGATATTTATCATAAACAAATAAGTTTAAGCCGCATCCTTTTTTTTGGTATTTAAGGTTAGAAGTAGGAATTTTGGCCACCTAAAACTTCCATATGATATCGTTTGAAAATACCGAGTATGCATTTGATTATAAGTCAACTCCCGATTTAAAAAAAGCACATTTTCTTTTTGCTGCAATGGGCAATTCCATGGTATTAAAAGCGGGGCTTGCAATTACTCCTGCAGCCGTTAAATGGAATTTACCCTTTACAAAATCTATTTTACGCAGCACTATTTTTTCGCAGTTTGTGGGGGGCGAAACCCTTGAGCAAACAGCCGTAGTGGCCGATAAATTAGAAGAATACAATGTGCAGGTAATTTTAGATTATGGGGTAGAAGGTGGTGGAGATGGGGAAGCGGGTTTTGAACATTCAACCGAAGAATTTATCAAGGTTATTAATTATGCTGCTACGCAACGTAACATTCCATACATGAGTGTGAAGGTTACCGGTATTAGCAGGTTTTCGTTGCTGGAAAAAATGGATAGTTTAATGAATGTTGCTGAGGGAAGCTTAATCAATCGATATACAAACGCTTTGTCTCAACTTTCAGTATCCGAAAAAGAGGAATGGGAAAAAGTAGTTGGAAGGCTTAAGAGGATTTGTGAAAAAGCTAAAGAAAAAAATATTGCTGTTCTCATTGATGCAGAAGAAACCTGGATACAAGATCCGGTGGATGCCATTACCATGCTCATGATGGATGAATACAATAAAACCAATGCAGTAATTTACAATACACTTCAATTATACAGGCACGACCGTTTAGCTTTTTTGCACAAAAGCCATGAAGCCGCTACACAACGAAATTTTATTTTGGCTATAAAAATTGTAAGGGGTGCCTATATGGAAAAAGAAAGAGAAAGAGCTGATGAAAAAGGATATGCTTCACCCATTCAACCCAGTAAAGAAAGCTGCGATAAAGACTATAATGCTGCGGTGGAATTTTGCATTGAGCATTTAGATAGAATTGCAGTTATTGTTGCTTCGCATAATGAATACAGCAACCTCCTGGCTACTCAATTACTCGATAAAAAAAATCTTCCGCACAATCATTCGCATGTTCACTTTTCGCAGTTGTATGGCATGAGTGATAATATTACTTTTAACCTTGCAAAGTCGGGATGCAGCGTAAGCAAATACCTGCCCTTTGGACCTATAAAAGATGTAGTGCCTTATTTAATGCGTAGGGCACAGGAAAATAGTTCGGTTGCCGGGCAAACAGGCCGTGAGCTGGGGCTTATTAAAAAAGAATTAAAAAGAAGGAAAGGCCAATAGCTTTATTGCACTTTTATTACGTTGTTTTCGGTGAGTGCATATACAGAATCGGATTTATTTACTTTAACACATTGAGTACCGGTAAACCTGCCAAAGGCCGGAAGCACTGCTAATTGTTTGCCAAAATAAAAGCAGGGCAATTGCAAGGATTGCTTTCCCATTCCTTTTAGTTTTATTCCCGGGTGAATATGCCCACTGAAATAAAATTTTTCTTTTTCCATTTCTATATTTAATACATCATGGCAAAAAATAAAATTGCCAATGCTGTGCAATTTTTCAAAACAAGCTATGCCGGCTTGCCGATACCATTGCATATCTAAAATGTCGTGATTGCCCATTATTAGTTTAATAGGTAATGTTTTAAAATCATTGCGCCATCTCAGAAATAGCTCATGCTCACTATTGTGATTGCTATGAAAAAAATCGCCCACCACAATAATTTGTTTTGGGTTATTCAATTGTATTGCAGAAAGCAATCTTTGTAAATCTTCTTTAAAAATATTTTGAGGTATGCCAATGCCGTTTTTCCTAAAATGCCCAATCTTCCCTAAGTGAAGATCACTTATTATTAAAGCCTGCTCTTCTTCCCAAAAAATAGTTCTATGATGCGATAAAACAAAGTGGTTACCAAATATTTCATGCAAAGCAAAGGGAGCCATTCATTAAAGTTATTATTGTTTTTTTCTAAAGTAGTTGGTAAATTTTAAATGTTGGTTTATTTTGGGCTAAAACTAACATACTATGACAGATTTAAACCAAAGCAATGACACATTTTCCCAGGATGAATTTAATGCTCCTAAATTACCAAGTGGGTTAAATGTATTAACCATTCTTACATTTATAGGTTGTGCCATTCAGTTATTAGGAGGGGTGTTTCAATTTATGGGAGCACAAAAAAATTACGATGAAAGGGAAAAAATGCTGCAACAGGTCAATTCCGATCAATTGCCCGGCTGGGCAAAGGCAATGATGCCCGATCCTTCGGTTTACGAAGAAATGGTTACTAAATCAATGGAAAATAAAATTCCCATTTTTATTTTAACACTAGTTGCTACGGCACTGTGTTTTTATGGAGCATTGCAAATGCGTAAACTTAAGAAGCAAGGTTACCCCATGTATGTTATTGGGCAAGTAT
This sequence comes from Chitinophagaceae bacterium UBA2793, assembly GCA_002352045.1. GTDB lineage: Bacteria > Bacteroidota > Bacteroidia > Chitinophagales > Chitinophagaceae > Ferruginibacter. Next base: position 3,387 of record DEHT01000010.1, read on the forward strand.
TACCTTTCCTTACCTCTATCCTCTTTTTGGGAGCGTTTGCGTTTAAAGGAATTGGTTTTGCTATTGGTACCGGTATTGTATTGTTGTTTATTTTATTATACACCATGCAACGAAAGCATTTGAGGTACTAAATAGCTGAGATAAAAAAAATCGCCCAAAGGCGATTTTTTTTATAAATATCAGAGACCAAATTATTCGTTAGAAACATTGTTCGAAAAACAGGATTTTATTTTCCCCGTTAAATCTGTTTCATTCATTCTACAGGCAATATTTATCATGTTTTTAAATGCAGTGGCATGAGATATTCCATGGCCAATAATTACCGGCTTTGCTACTCCCAATACAGGTACGCCGCCATACATTTCAAAATTAAAACGGTCGAAATGTTCGTCTTTAATATTTCTTCGTTGGGTAATATCGTAAATGCTTTCGGCCATTTTTAATACCACATTTCCGGTAAAGCCTTCGCAAACCATTACATCTGCTTTATCCATTAAAATATCCCTGCCTTCAATATTGCCTGCAAAATGTATATGCGTATTTTCTTTTAATAATGGATAAGTAGCCTGCGCCAATAAATTTCCCTTGCCTTCTTCTTCGCCCAAGTTTACAAGGCCCACTTTTGGATTTTCAATTTTTAATATATGCTCGGCATAAAGCGAACCTAAAACTGCAAACTGATTTAAGTTTTCGGGTTTGCAATCTGCATTCAACCCTACATCTACCAATAAACCAAGTTTACCGTTTTCCCTGGGCATATAGGCTCCAATGGTTGGGCGCAGCACGCCTTCAATAGCTTTAATGCTGAACAATGCACCCACCATCATGGCTCCGGTATTGCCGGCGCTAATAAAAGCATCTGCTTTGCCGGTTGCCAGCAAATGAAAACCTATGGCTATAGATGATTGTTGTTTTTCTTTTAAAGCTTTAGTGGGGTGTTCATGCATTGCTATCAGCTCGGGTGCATGAACTATGCTGTAACTGCCTTGAGGTAGTTGGGAAAAATCGGGCTGGGCTTTTATTTTTTCTTCATCGCCTATTAAAATTAAGTGAACTGCATTTGTATTTTCCTTTAAAAATAATGCAGCTCCTTTCACTGCTTCCAGAGGGGCAAAGTCGCCACCCATCATATCCAGTCCTACTTTAATCATTGCCTTGTAAATTAGTATAAATTAAAAATTCCAAAACCAGGATTGAAGTTACTTAATCCTGACTTTGGAATCAATTTCTTAAGAGCAAAAAATATTATGCTTTTAAAGGAGCTTTTTCAGCAACTAATTTTCCTTTGTAGTATAATTTTCCTTCGCTAACATGCGCCCTGTGACGCACATGAGTTTCGCCTGTTGTAGAATCAACGCTTAAAGTAGTAGCTTCAGCTTTGTAATGCGTTCTTCTTTTTGCACTGCGTTGTTGACTATGGCGCCTCTTTGGATTTGGCATGACTGTTTATTTTAAAATTTACTGTTTTACTTTTTTAATTCTAATTGTTTTTAAACTTATCCAATCCCTTCCACAAGTTATTGGAGTTGTTCTCGGCATTTCTTGCTTCCATCTGCTTCAACTTTTCCAGCACTTCTTTATTGCATTTTGAATTGCCTTTTTCATCTTCGCCACACATTCTTTGCATTGGTACGCTCAGCAGTACAAATTCGTACAACCAATCGCTTACATCCAAATGGCTTTCGGTTCTTGAAATATAAAAAACATCGGGGTCTTCCTCCTGTTCATTCATTTCATCGGGAGTATCAACCAACTTAACCAACATTCTAAACTCATCCCAAAGATCCATTGTTAAGGGGTTTCCGCAACGATCGCAATTTACATCGGCATTACCGCCAACTTCAAATGTAAGGCGCATAAAACCGGTATTTTTTTCAAGTACCAGCTTCACATTGGCCTTAATATTGCTTACATCTGTTACCCCTTTTTCAGCAAAGAACTTGTCGTCTAACTCGTAGCCGAACTCATGCAAACCGGGCTTTAATCCCACAAAAGCTATTTCAAATGCCCTCTTGCTTGCCATAGCGTTCAGTTTAAAGGACGGCAAAGGTAAGGCAAAATTATCAATAAAGTGGAATCATTTTAGTATTAATGGCCCAAAACTGCCCTATTTTCTTATTTTTAGCCTATGAAACCCTGCAAAAAAACGCTTACCCTCGTTGTTCTATTGGTTTTATGTGTAATTATCAGGCTTTATAGTAGCGACGCTGCAAGGGTTGAAATGAGTTACAGTAACTCATTTTATCCGGCATTAAGCCGTTCTTTTAGATTCATATTGGGTAAAATTCCACTTAGTGTTGGAGACCTCCTTTATGCATTGGCTTTCTTATATCTTGCCTATAAGCTTGCCCGTGTTTTCAGGTTTATATATAGAAACCGAAAATGGGAGGCATATAAACAAAGATTTAAACAGTTTCTATATCGTTTTTTTATAATCGGCAGCATTGTATATATAGTGTTCAATATTTTTTGGGGCATTAATTATAATCGCATGGGCATTGCTCAACAATTAGGTTTACAGCATGAAAAATATTCCACTGCCGAGTTGAGGGAAATGAATTGTTTGCTGATAGACAAACTCAATAATAGTAAAAGAACCTTAATCCGAAAGTCAACTGCATATCCAACCAACCGGGAATTATTTAGAAAAGTGCTAATGGCTTACGATAGCCTGGCAAATGAATTTTCTTTTTTAAAATATTCTTCACCCTCCATAAAATCATCCATGTACGGGTGGCTGGGAAATTATACGGGTTTTACCGGTTACTATAATCCCTTTAGCGGTGAGGCACAGGTTAACACCACCATACCCAAATTTTTGCAGCCTTATACATCCTGCCACGAAGTGGCCCATCAAATTGGTTATGCAAAGGAAATGGAAGCAAATTTTGTAGGATACCTGGCGGCAAAGGCTTCTCCCGATACCTTGTTTCATTATTCCGTATATCTTGACTTATTTACTTATGCCAATCGAAATTTATTTATGAACGATTCTTTGGCAGCAAGAATTTATAGAAAGGAATTAGATACCGCTGTAAAAGCCGACATTTTAGAATGGCGAAAATTCAATTTTAAGCATGTAGGCAAACTGGAGCCTTTGGTACGTTGGGCTTATGGTAAATTTTTGCAAAGCAACCAACAACCCAATGGAATTAGCAGTTACGATGAAGTAACCGGCTTTTTAATTGCCTATTATAAAAAGTATAAAAAGATATAGCTTACTTTCTATAAATAAAAAAAGGCCTTTCGGCCTTCAGTTATTTTAAATTGTGATATACTTTTTGTACATCTTCATCCTGCTCTAATTTATCNNATTCGGGTAAGCTCTGCCGTTATTACTTCAATACCTTTTTCTTCCAAAGCTTTACTCATGTTTCCAAATTCGGCAAATGCAGTTCGAATAATAATATTGCCTTCGCTGTTTTCTCCAATTTCTTCCAGGCCATAATCAATTAATTCCAACTCCAGTTCATCTAAATCCTGCCCACTGTTTTTTACTTTAAATTCTCCCATGCGGTTAAAAGTAAAAGCAACAGAACCACTGGTACCTAAAGCTCCATGTCCTTTGGTAAAATGCATTCGAACATTGGCAACGGTTCTGGTTGGGTTATCGGTAGCCGTTTCTACCATGAGTGCTACACCATGGGGTGCGTAGCCTTCGTAGGTAAGTTCTTCGTAATTGCTGGTATCTTTTCCCATAGCCCTTTTGATAGCCGCTTCTACACGGTCTTTGGGCATATTACAAGCCTTGGCGTTTAGATAGCATCTTCTTAAAGCAGGGTTATTGTCTGGGTCGGGGCCACCGGCTTTTACGGCAATGGCAATTTCTTTTCCTATGCGGGTAAAGTCTTTGGCCATTTTATCCCAGCGGGCAAACATGGCGCCTTTACGTACTTCAAATATCCTTCCCATTTTTAAAGATTTTAAGGTTCAGCTTTTGTGGCGGCAAATTTAGGAAAAAGCGATTAAACGATTATTGCATTCCAAAAGTTTCCAATGCATTAGCTTTTTTGAAAAGAAACTCATAACAGGGTTAAATTTTTTTTTCAAAAGAATGAATTGAATTTTTAGAAGTACCAACAAATTTTGAAAACCATTCAACCGGAAACCAGAAACAATTTAAACCGTTTAACTTCGCAGCATGGAGCAAAATTTCACATACGATTCGTTGTTTAACTTTTCAAAATTGGTATTTGAAAAAATGGGTTGTTCGAATAAACAAGCAACTGAAGCTGCAAATGTTTTATTGAGTGCCGATTTAAGAGGGGTGGATAGTCATGGTGTGGCAAGGTTAAGTGGCTATGTACGCCTGTGGGAAGCTCAAAGAGTAAATGCCCAACCCGATATAAAAATTATTCATGAAAGCCCCAGTACTGCAGTGGTAGATGGCGATAGTGGCCTGGGTTTAGTGGTAGCTCCATTTGCCATGCAAGTGGCAATTGATAAAGCAAAGAATGCGGGAACAGGTTGGGTGAGTGTACAAAATAGCAATCATTTTGGTATAGCAGGCGTACATGCTATGATGGCTTTGGAACAAGATATGATTGGAATTGCCATGACCAATGCATCGGCTTTAGTAGCACCTACTTTTTCCACAGAAAAATTATTAGGCACCAATCCTATTGCTGTGGCCATACCAGCAGGTAAAGAGCCGGCATTTGTTGCCGACTTTGCCACTACTACTGCTGCCAATGGCAAATTAGAAATTTTACAAAGAAAAAATAAACCGGCTCCGGCCGGCTGGGTGCAAACAAAAGATGGCAGCCAAAGTACCAATGCCAATGAACTAAAAAATGGCGGCGCATTGTTGCCATTGGGTAGCGATAGAGAACATAGCAGCCACAAAGGCTATATGCTGGGCAGTATTGTAGATATTTTTTCGGCCATACTAAGTGGTGCTAATTATGGGCCCTGGGTTCCACCTTTTCCAGCCTATGTACCCATGCCTCAAAATATGCCGGGCAAAGGAATTGGCCATTTTTTTGGAGCAATGCGAATAGATGCATTTAGAACGGCCGAAGATTTTAAAGCCAATATGGATCAATGGATACAGCGATTTAGAAATGCAAAAACGGTGGCAGGCGAAGAAAAAGTAATTATTCCGGGTGAGCCCGAATTGGAAATGGAAGCCCATCATAAAAAAAATGGAATAAACCTTTTACAGCCGGTAATTGACGATTTGCAATCGATAGCACAAAAATTTGAGCTTACTCTGTTATAAATTCTACATAGATAGCCCTATTTTTGTGCCACTTTAAAAATGGCAATTGTTGCCATATTGTATTATCCAAAAAAATTTACGGAGGGGGGAACAAAATGAAAGTTATGAAGTTTGGTGGCACCAGTGTAGGTAAGCCACAAAGAATGAAAGAAGTAGCACAACTAATTAATGCTGATAAGGAAACTAAAATTGTGGTGTTGTCTGCTTTAAGTGGAACTACCAATGCTTTAGTGGAAATTAGCAACGTGTTAGCCAATGGCGACCGATATGCAGCACAGGAAAAAATTAATGCATTGGAAGCACATTATCGGTCATTTGTAAATGAATTGCTTTCTAAAGATGCTGTGCTTCAAAAAGCAAGTAAGCTGTTGAGTGAGCATTTTGAATTTTTAAACATCATTTTAAAAATATCTTTCAGCGAAGCATTGAACAAAGATATTTTGGCGCAGGGCGAATTGTTGAGTACAAAATTATTTTCGCTTTACCTCGAAGAAATAGAAGTAGAGCATCGTTTAATTCCTGCACTCGATTTTATGAGCCTCGATAACCAGGATGAACCGCAGGTGGGCACCATTAAAGTAAAGCTTTCGCAAATTTTGCAAAAGCATAAAGAAGTACCGGTTTTCATTACCCAGGGTTATATTACCCGCAATGCAAAAGGCGAAGTAGATAATTTAAAAAGGGGCGGTAGCGATTATAGCGCATCCTTAATTGCGGCAGCAGTAAATGCCAATTATTGTGAAATATGGACCGATATTGATGGCATGCACAACAACGACCCAAGGGTGGTAAAAACTACCAGGCCAATTGAGCAATTGAGTTTTGAAGAAGCGGCAGAGCTGGCTTATTTTGGTGCAAAAATTTTGCACCCTGCCAGTATTTGGCCGGCGCAGTTTTACAATGTGCCTGTAAAGTTGCTCAACACAATGGATCCTTCAGCAAAGGGAACTTTAATTACAGAACATGCCGGAAGCACCGGAGTAAAAGCCGTGGCAGCCAAGGATAATATAACGGCATTAAAAATAAAAAGCAGCCGCATGTTGCTTGCTTATGGTTTCTTGAGAAAAGTATTTGAAGTGTTTGAAAAATATCGTACTTCAATTGATATGATTACTACTTCGGAAGTGGCAGTATCGGTAACCATTGACAGCGATATTTATTTAAAAGAAATTACCCGTGAGTTGGAGGCCTATGGTACAGTGGAAGTAGATACCAACCAAACCATTGTATCTATTGTTGGTAATGAGATTACTGAAACCAAAGACGTAATGCTAAAGTTGTTTGCTTCTATCAATCAAATTCCTGTACGTATGGTGAGCTATGGCGGCAGCAGGCACAATATTTCTTTATTGATACCAAGAAATTACAAAGAGCAAACTTTGCAGGTATTGAATAAGGGTTTGTTTGATTTGGAATAAAATGTAAATGAACCAACATTTTAAAAGGCTGCATCATGAAAAGATTGGTGCAGCCTTTTTATTACCAATATTTTGTGCGAAGCATTCTTTACAACTATTCAAAACAATCTTGCAAAACCATTTCAATATTGATTTTTTTCAGTGCAATCACAATATTAATCAACCCAGTGCGTTAATACATTGGTTTTTCATAGGATATTGGATTAATACGGGCTCTGATTTCTATCTAAGCCCCTTTTTATTTCAACGATCCATGAAAAGATCAAAACTCTCAACAAATAAAATTTAAGAATCCGTATCAAAAGTAATTTTTTGATGCGGCTTCTTGTTTGCAAAAATGCTATTGGTTTGCTGTTGATAATCTCCTAAATAAATTTTTTACAATTTACCCATCACATACATTTTTCCCTGTGGAGTAGGATTGCCGCCTTCTTTTTCTAATGTAATGGCAAATGCTTCGGCTTTGCCAAAGGATTTCATTTTTTGAATCCGGTATTCGCTACCCGTTTTTGAAGTAACTAACATTCCACCATCTACCGGCTTGCCATCTACAATGCCCCAAAACTGGTATTGCATTCCCTGGGGAGCGGCAGGTAAATTGCTTGCATCTACAAACACTTCACCGGAGTTTTTCATCCAAAATACTTTGGCTGCTGCATCGGGTGAAGCTTCCAATCCATCCAACGAAACCGTACGGCTGTATTTATTTTTTACAACAGCCATATCGTCGTTCATCGAATTTAATTTGTTGTTGGCTTTAGCCAATGCTTCTTTACTTTGAGTAAGCTCATTCTCCGATTTCTTTAATTGATTGTAATAAGTCCAGTTGAAATAAATACTACCCAACAATAAAACCACCGAAGCAGCAGCTATATATTTCCAAATTGAATAAACAGGTTTAACCGGCACAGGTTCTTTTTCCTTTTGCTGGTTAACCTGCTGCAGTAGCTTTTCTTTTACAGAAGTTGAAGGAGCTATTGCATGTTCAAAAGCATATTGCTGCATGCTTTCTTCAATAGCATTCAATTCGGCTTTTACTTGTGGGTATTCTTGTGCCCATGCTTCTACCTCCGCCATTTGCTGTGGCGTGGCCAAACCTAAAACATAGGTTTCTAATATTCCGGATGATATGATTTCTTCTGCTTTCACTCTTTAGGTCATCATTTTTCTTAGTTCATTAATTGCCGAACGCATTCTTGTTTTTACAGTACCCAGAGGTATATCTAATTGTTTTGAAATTTCTTCCTGCGTATATCCAAAAAAATAAGCAAGGTCAATTAGGTTTTTAAATTCGGGTTTAAGTGCAGCTAATTGTTTCCACATTCCAATTTGATCAATTTTAGTTGCACTGCTGCCAGTATTTATATTGGTTACAGCAAGTTCGTCTTGCGAAATTTTTTGTTGTTTTTTATAACCCTTACTCCTCAAGGTGTCGATGGTGAGGTTTCGGGTTATATTAGCCATCCAGGTAAACAGGCGTCCTTTTTTACTATCGTATTGCCTAAAGTTATTCCAGATTTTTAAAAAAGCTTCCTGCAAAATATCTTCAGCCAACTGCACATCATCAACCATTCGCATGATAATACCATTCAGTGCTCCTGAATAATTATCATATAAAAATGCAAAGGCAGATTCATTCTGCATATTTAATGCAGAAACGAGTTCTTCTTCGCTATATTTTTTAACCTCTTGCAAAGTTGGTTGTTAAAAATTGATTATTAAAAATATGCGATTATCTATTATTATGCAATAGATACGAACTATTAAGGCTGATGGTTTGGTTTAGAAATTTTATTTCTCCAAAAGTTTTACTTCATACACAGGGCTAAAGAGATATAATTTTCCGGTATCAATTTCTTTGCATTTTATTCTTTTGCGGATAGTTTCGCCCCGTTCAAACACTCTTCCGTTTTTAATTACAAACAGGCTGTGGATGGGTAATTGTTCAACAAGAAAAAACCCTTCCTTTTTTAGATCGTAATTTTTTAAAACCCTCATGAGTTGTTCATCGGCACAACTACTGGCAGCAGCATTGTGTAGGCTTTTGCTGAGTGCTTGTGTAATATCTGTTGGAAATATATTGTTTTGTAAAAATTGCGCCAGCAAATGAGCAAAAGCATTTTTCCATTCGGCTCCATGCGCCTGTACCCTGTGGCCATAGCGTTCGTAGGTAAAAAGGTGAGCCAGTTCGTGTAATAAGGTTATAAGGAAAGCATATTTATTTAAATTTCCGTTTACACTTATTCGGTGGTTTTTCCCGGCATGTGCATGACGATAATCGCCTAAAATACTTTGCCGCTGCCTGCTGATGGTTAGATGTACCTTGTACTTTACAATGTAATCCATTACCCCTTCAAAACTTCCATGGGGTAAATAATTCTTAAGAATATCAAACGAAGTTTTTTCTTTAGGCATTAGGGCGTTTATTCAGGCGGTTAATAAGTATAACCTCTGTAATTAAGTAAATAACATAAAAGCCAAGACCTGCTAATACCGACATTTTACTAAAGTTTTTTCCGGCCATTCTTGAATAAATTATCACCGAGCCTGCTACTACAATCATCTTTATTAGCATACCCAGCATTACGGCCTGTACCAGTTTATTGGGGTTAGCGTTGCCAATCGATTTTTTTTGCAATAAAAATACAATCAGGGTTAATATAAAAAATAGCAAATTGGCAATAAGTAACACCTTAACATCAAAATTGTTATTTGCCAATGTACTCTTTAAAATAAAAATAAGAGCCGATATAATTATAAATATGATAATAAAGGGGTAAAAAAAACGAGCACTATTCATAATTTATTTTTTACTGAACTGTGTTAAATAATTTTAGAAAGCATACTGCATTGTTGAGCAAAGTTAATGTCCATGCAGCTAATGGCTTTTCTAATTTTTACCTTTGGTTAAATTTTATTTCTAAATATAGCCTAAAAGCAATGGCCACTAAAAATGAAGTGGCCAAAGAAGTAAGTTGTAGTATATTTTGGATTTATTTATTCATTTACGGCAGCCGCCATTTCGCTTTTTAGTTCAACAATATTGGCGCCCATCTGGCATTGGCCATTAAAACTAACGGATGGTTCTATAAGCAGTTTTCCGGTATGAATATCGCCGCTTACCGTAGCATTGCCTTTTAAATGCAGCAACTCTTTGCAATTGATATTGCCACATACATTGCCCGATATATCGGCTTCACGACTGTGAATAGTACCTTCTACCATTCCTTCGGTACCAATTAATACTTTGGCTTTACTAAACACATTTCCTTTAATGGTTCCGTCTATTCGAATATCGCCTTCGGAGCTAATGTTGCCATTAATAGTATTTCCGGTTGCAATAATGCTCGCAGATAATGGCAGGGCAGTTTTGGTTGGTTGTTTTGATTTAAACATGGTTTTTCGGAGGTGTTTTGGTTAATAGAATATAGGAAAAACGAAAGTTAGCTTTTTTTATTGGATTAATCGTCGCTTTCTTCCACTTTGGGAAGGTTTAAAGTAGTGGTATCGAGGGTAGGCAGCTTGCCCGTAAGTACCTTATTGATATTATCAAAATATTGCTGATGATATTTGAGCGCCTGCTCCATAGAGTCGGTACGAATTTTTAAGCTGCGGTATTCTTTCATTTGCCTGGCATCACCATAGCCTACTCCGGGCAAATAATATTTTAACGGAGTAAATATGATTAATGATGTGGTTAATGCAATCATTAAAATAAAAATGGTACTAAAAGCTATATAAGCGCTCACACGGTTTAGCTTAAACTTTACTACTTCCTCATAAGTATCTTCATTCATTATTACCAACCGGTAATGGTTGCGCAACCTTTTTAAGGGATTTACTGCTTCGCCTTTAGCCATTCGCTATGGTTTTAGAAATTAAAATTAACAAACCCTACCCAATAAAGCTGCATCCTGCCCAATAAGAATTACTCAAATTAGTTTTAACATAAATACTTTCTGTTAAACCCCGGATTTTCAAACCAAGCAATATAAATTTGAGGCATATATTAGGAAAAATATCCGATATTTAACCGCTTATATTTAACCGAATTTTAGATGTTGAAAACGAGATTTTTATTTTTTCTGCTGTCTTTAAGCCTTTCTTTTCCGGTAGGCATTGTAATGGCGCAACCCACCTGGACACTTGACCCCTTTGGAAAAGAAAAAAAGCCTGTTCAATACGAAGAGAAAAGACTTGCATCTGAAAAAACGGGTGAAAAGAAATTTACCGTATTAAAAAGGTTTGCACACAACACAACCACCCATTACAATTATTTTTTTAATGCCAATAATAAAATACAAGAAGTAATAGAAAGGGCTAAAATGGGCCAGAAAGATGATTATACCCAACTGCTGAATTTTTACCCTTATTCTTTAGATTCTACCAATGGCACAGCAGCACAAAAAGCAGAATTAGATTCTGTAATTTATAAAGCTACTGCAGGTTTATTATTGCACGATTTAAGGAGCGATTGGGTAGATAATATGTACCTCCTCATTGGTAAGGCATATTATTTACGCAATGAAATGGACTCTGCTGCAATGACTTTTCAGTTTATTAATTACAATTTATTTCCACGCAAAAAAAGGGAAGACGATAGCAGGGTGGTAGGTACCAACAATGCACCGGGTACAGGCTATCTTTCTATTGCCAATAAAGAAAACCGAAATTTTTTTAATAAACTAACTTCCAGGCCTCCGAGCAGAAACGATGCATTGGTATGGCTTGCCCGCACTTTTACATCACAAGGAGAGTTTGGCGATGCTGCCGGGTTGATAAATATTTTACGCAATGATGCTAACCTTCCAAAAAGGTTACAAAACGATTTGTCAGAAGTAACTGCCTATTGGTTTTTTGCACAAAATCATTACGACAGTGCTTCAAAATATTTAGAAAATGGCCTATCCACAGCACCTACTGCACAGGATAAAGCCCGTTGGGAATTTTTGCTGGCGCAAATGAATGAGTTGAACGGCAATTTTGAAACCGCATCAGATTATTATCAAAAAGCCGCTAAGCATACTGTGGACCCCGTGATGGAAATTTATGCCAATTTGAATGAAGCAAAAATGATGCGAAGCAAAGGTGATACTGCTCAAATGGATGCCAGTATTGCCCGCCTGCTACGCATGGCCAAAAAAGATAAATACGATGCTTACAGAGATATTATTTATTATTCCGCTGCACAAATAGCTTTGCAGCGCCCCGATACATCTAATAGCATTGTGTTTTTAGAAAAATCGGTAAAGTACAACCAGGCCGCAAACGATTATAAAGTAAAAGCATTTCTAAACCTGGGAGATATTGCATATGCACAGCAACATTTTAAGAATGCTCATGCTTATTACGATAGTATTCAAACAGACCAAATAAAAGATACCAATGCCATAAAAGCATTTACCGAAAGAAAAGATGCCCTGGCAAAATTAGTATTGCACATCAATGCAATTGAAAGAGAAGACAGCCTGCAACGTATAGCAGCAATGCCCGAAGCCGAAAGAGAAACCTATGTAAAAAAAATACTGCGAAAATTAAGAAAAGACCAGGGGCTTAAAGAAGAGGATGCTTCTGCAGGCACTGCACCCATTACTTTTACCAATGGAAAGCAGGAAGCAGTAGATTTATTTGGTGGCAACAGCAGCAAAGGCGAATGGTATTTTTATAACAGTAATGCAAAGGGCAAAGGTTATACTGAATTTATTAGCAAGTGGGGCAAAAGAGCCAATATAGATAATTGGCGCAGAATAAAGTCGGGTGGCACTACCATTGGTTCGGCTCCTGGTATAAGCCCCGATGGACCAGCAGGTAAAGATTCCACTACTGCTACTACTCAAAATGTAGCAGAACTTTCCGTTGCGGCTTTATTACAAAATCTTCCACTCACTCCCGAAAAATTGGATAGTAGCAATAAAATTATTGAGGCTAATAAGCTTGACATGGGCAAAGTGTTTCAAAACGATTTGGAAGAATATGGCCTTGCCATAAATGCTTATGAAGCTTATTTGCAGCAATTCCCAAATTCTAATGGAGAACCCGATGCATTGTTGGGCTTGTATTACTGTTATTCAAAATTAGGAAATACTGCAAGGGCCAATTTTTATAAAAATAAACTTACTGCAAACTATGCCACTACCGACCAGGGTAAATTGGTAACCAATCCATCTTTATTAAACCCAAATATTAAATCACCGGAAGCCACTGCCAGATACGAGGGCATTTATCAAATGTTTATTGAAGGAAAATTTGCCGAAGCACTTCTTGCCAAACAAAAAGCCGATAGCATATATGGTACCAGCTATTGGACACCACAAATGCTCTACATCGAATCCATATATCATATCAGGGAAAAGAACGACAGCACCGCAATTAGTGTTTTGCAAAACTTAGTTCAGCTTTACCCCCAATCGGCTTTAGCAGAAAAAGCTACTACACTAATAGATGTGTTGAGCAGAAGAAAAGAAATTGAAGAATACCTAACCAAGCTCGAAGTAACCAGGCAGGAAGAAGAACAAATTGTATTTGCCGATGAAAAAGCGGTAAACAAAGCACCTTCTGTTGTAACGGCTCCGGTAAAAGTAGAACCGGCAAAACCCTCCAATGTAGTTTCGCCCATTAAAAGAGACAGTACACAGGCAGTACAACCTGTTGCGGCGTATAAGGGCTTTTTAATTCAGCCCGAAAAACCACAGTATGTAATGATGGTTTTAAACAAAGTAGATTATGTATATGTAAACGAAGCCAAAAACGCATTCACCCGATATAATAAAGGAAATTACCTTTTACAAAATGTTGAAGTAACCCGTGCAGCTATTGATGCCGATAGGGCAATACTTTTATTTTCGAAGTTTGATGATGCGGAAGCTGCCATAACCTATTATAATAAAGTGAAAAAAGCTGCACCATCGGAAGTGTCGTGGTTGCCGGCCAATAAATATTCCTTCATTATTATTTCCGAAGAAAATTTAGCATTGCTGAAAGAAAATAAAGACCTGGATGGGTATAAAAAAGTGCTGAATGAAAGTTTTGGGAACAAATTTTGATTACTTACTTCTACCTTAAAAAAATCAAATGAAACGTTCGGTAAAAATATTATGGCGCCTGTTTTTGTATGGCGTATTGTTTATTGTTATTTTATTTACCTGTGCCAATTATGGTCTCTTTGGCAAAATGCCATCTTTAGAAGAACTGGAGCACCCCGAAGCCGACCTTGCCAGTGAAATAATAAGTTCCGATGGCAAGTTGATGGGGAAATACTACAGCGAAAACCGCAGCGAAGTAAAGTATCAGCAAATTTCTAAAAATGTAGTGAATGCTCTAATAGCCACCGAGGATGAACGATTTTACGAGCACTCAGGTGTAGATGCACAAGCGGTTGCAAGGGCAGTAGCCACTTTGGGTACACAGGGAGGTGGCAGTACCATTACACAGCAGTTAGCCAAAATGATGCTGGGCCAGGGTAGAGGAAATATTGTAAAAAGAGGATTGGATAAAATTAAAGAATGGATAGTGGCCGTAAAGCTCGAAAGAAATTTTACCAAGGAAGAAATTATTGCCTTGTATTTAAACAGGGCTCCCTGGGGAAATATTTTTGGAATAAGAAATGCTTCCCGAACCTATTTTCAAAAAGAACCCATTGATTTAAAACCAGAGGAAGCAGCCGTTTTGGTGGGCATGTTGAAAGGCCCCAGCTATTATGACCCGGTAAGGTATCCTAAAAGATCTATTGATAGGCGCAATACCGTAATTGATCAAATGGTAAAAGCAAAGCAAGGTTTTATAACTGCTGCCGATGGAGCAAAACTAAAAGCAAAACCATTGGTTACCAATTTTAAACCTTTAGATGAAGCCATTGGACTTGCGCCATATTTTAGAAGAGCGCTCTTAGATATTTTAAAAGACTGGAGCAATAAAAATACCAACCCACGCACCGGCGAACCTTACAATTTGTATAGAGATGGCCTTAAAATTTATACTACCATTGATAGCCGAATGCAAGCTTATGCCGAAGAAGCCACTCAAAAGCACATGCCCGAGTTGCAACGAAAAGCCGATGCTTTTTTAAAAAGTAGAAAAAACATGTGGAATGGAAAAGAAAAACTGATAGAAACCGCAATGAAACAATCGCCTCGTTGGAAAGTATTAAAGGAGCAGGAGTGGAGCGATGAAGAAATTACAAAAACATTTTCGGTTCCGGTAAAAATGAAAATTTTTTCGTGGAAGGGAAATGAAGATCATGAAAGAGATACGGTAATGACGCCGTATGATTCCATTAAATATCACAAACAATTATTACAAACTTCCTTTGTAGCCATGGATCCCAAAACCGGTGAAGTAAAAGCCTGGGTGGGTGGTATAGACTATAAATGGTTTAAGTACGACCATGTAACTGCATCAAGGCAAGTGGGTTCTACTTTTAAGCCATTGTTATATACGCTTGCTGTTACAGATGCCGGTTACACTCCCGAAACAAGCATCCCTGGTGGCTCGCTTACCATGAATGGAAAAACTATTAGCGGTGGAGGTGGTACCATGGCCAATTGCCTGGCTTTTTCAAAAAACTTTGCTGCATGGTATTTAATGAAAATAATTGGGGTGAGTCGTACCATTGAGTTTGCAAAACAATGTGGCATTAAGGTAAAATTGCCACCTTATCCTTCTATTGCATTAGGCGCTGCCGATATTCCAATGATGCAGATGCTGCAGAGTTATACCATGTTTCCAAACAAAGGGTATAATACTGAGCCCGTTTATGTAACCCGCATTGAAGATAAAAACGGTAACCTTATTCATGAGTTTCCGGTGGCGCAAAGCAAGCAGGTAATTGGTGAGGCCGATGCTTATACAATGGTAAAAATAATGCAGGGTGTAGTACAAATTGGTACGGCCAGGCGAATCAATTCATATAATATTCCGGCACAAAAAGCAGGTAAAACCGGTACTACCAATGGCAATACCGATGGCTGGTATATTGGCTATACCCCCGATTTGCTGGCCGGTACCTGGGTAGGTTGTGGCGATCCCTTTATTCCCGTATATCAAAACAATGTGGGTGGTGCCGAAATGGGTGCACCTCGCTGGGGCATTTTTATGAATAAAGTTTATGCCGATAATAAAATTGCATTTAATCGACAAAAAGAATTTGATGCGCCTGCCGAATTGAAGAACGACCCTATTTATGCCGATGGAAATATTTCGGATCTTGCCGCAAAAGGCGATAGTTTAAACGAAGATATGGGCAATGGCGATGGCTCCGATTTTTTTGGCGATGAACCTGCAGATGATTTTACAGAACCCGTTGCGGAAGATACTTCTACTGCAAAAAAAACAAATGATAAAAAAGAACCAACACCACCTAAGGCACAAATGAAGCCGGTGGCAACAGACAATAAAAAAAATCAACCCAAACCTAAGGCACAGAGCGATAACGATTATTAAAAAAGGATGCCTTGCAATAAGTTTAAGCAATCTTTAATAAACACCAATGGCGCAAAGGAATATATAATTTTTTTCTTTGCGCCATTTGCTTTTTCGGTGTAAAAAAAATAAAACCACATAGGCACATAGTTTTTATTTTTCTTCAATCTTTTTACTTTCTTTTCT
>DEHT01000064.1:0-15116 GCA_002352045.1 Chitinophagaceae bacterium UBA2793
ATCAAAAAGGGCTTTCATAGTGGTGCCGCTATTTTGAGAATAATACGCTTCTAATGACTTCCAGGCTTTAGTTGTAGTGGGGTTAATAGTAGAGAGCATAACTTAAGTTTAAAAGTGCCCTAAGTTACGCTGATTGACCGGAAATTGAAAAATTGCTAAGCAATGATATGTTTGGCTTTACTCACTATTGCTTAATCGGTATCATTCCTCTAATACCCATATCTACTACCTGGTCGCCGGCCTGTGGGTCGTAAGTGCTATTGCCATCTGTATCNNAACAATAATATTGATATCGGCAGTTTCGCTTCCGGTAATTACAACCGGCGAAGCAAAACTTCCGGTAACAAGGCATGAACCAGGCGGAATGGGAGAGGTGGTAAATAATGGGTTGGGAACTGTGGTAGCACCCGGAGGAGCCTGCCCCTTTGATACAAAACCACCGAGGCCGGCCACCGAAGTTTCAAAAGCCCAATAGCCTTGAAGTTTATTGGCATTTTCGGCAACGGTAGAATCTTTTATTTTAAAACTATTGATGTAGGTGTTAAAGCCAATAAACGAAGCCACTGTTGCGTCTAATTGCACGCTAGTAACGCCAGCAGAAACCCTTGCCCATATATTGTAGTTTTGATATGCCAATGATACCCTTAAATGTTTATACGTTCCGGGATTAAGCTGGCTGATAGGTACGCTTAAAAATATTTCGTTATTACCCGCAAATTTCGATTGGTTGAAATCAATAGCCGGACTGCCTCCGGTTGTTACTTCGGGTGCTCTGTACAATACGCCACCTGCACCGGGCAGGGTAAATTCGTTTTGGGTTAATTCAAGGTAATGAGCACTCATTTTATTAAAACGAGGCGATTGAGCTTTGTGTCCTGCAGAAATAGGGGCAGGGTTGCCATGGCCATCTAACCTGGTTTGTGTTGAATCAAACTTGAAAATAAAGTTTACTTTAGCTCCTGTAGTTGGATGGTCGTTACCGGTTTTTTGACAGGAAGATAAAATTATCAAAACGGACATTAGATAAAGGAGTGATTTTTTTTCCATATTGCATTTATTGAATAACGAAGATTATGGTATTATAAATATAAAGTAGCTGTAAAAAAACAAATAAATTAATTTACATACCTGCAATCAGGTTATTTAGTTTTTTCACCATATCAATGGTAACGTCCAAATGGGTTACCATTCTTACCTGTGAGGAAGATACCGGCAAGCATAATATATCATCTTCTGCAAGTTTTTCACAGAAGCTTTTGGCAGTGAACCTTTCACCAATTACATCAAAAATGATGATGTTTGTTTCAACAGGAAGTATTTTTCCAATAAAATCTTTGTTAATGAGCGCATCTGCAATTTGGCCGGCGTGGATATGATCGGTTTGAAGGCGGTCAATATTATTTTCCATTGCATATAAACCTGCTGCTGCTAAATAACCAGCCTGCCTCATGCCACCTCCAAAAACCTTTCTTACCCTTTTTGATTTTCTTATAAAAGCATCATCGCCTAAAAGCACACTGCCCACAGGTGCGCCCAGGCCCTTACTTAAACAAATGGAAATACTGTCGAAAAGTTTACCGTACTGCCTGGTGTTTTCACCCTTCGCTACCAGGGCATTAAAGAGCCTTGCGCCATCCAAATGAAGTTTCAAGTTATTTTTTACGCAAACTTCATTTATACGTTGAAATTCAGTAAAATCGTAGCAACTGCCACCTCCTCTATTGGCTGTATTTTCTAAGGATACCAGGGCAGTTTTGGCTTTGTGAACATCATCGGCATTAATGGCTTCCTGCACCTGTTCGGCCTTTATCATTCCTCTTTCACCATCAATAGGTTTTACCTGGCAACCGCTATTAAATGCAATGCCGCCACCTTCAAAAATATACACATGACTGGTTTTGTCGCAAATGATTTCATCGCCGGGCTGGGTATGACATTTAATGGCAATTTGATTGGTCATGGTGCCGCTTGGGCAAAATAGGGCAGCATCTGTTCCAAAAACATTGGCCATAAAAGATTCCAATGCCTTTACAGTAGGGTCTTCTCCAAATACATCGTCGCCTACGTGGGCTTTCATCATGGCATCCAGCATAGCCGGCGAAGGTTTGGTAAATGTATCGGAGCGTAAATCAATTATCATTTTGTGGTTGTGTTGTGTGTAGTTTGTAATAATATGGTTTTATTAGAAGCCGGATTTAACGCTTTTTAAAAATATGGTAGTTAGAAATGGCGACTTTTTATACACTACTTATCCATTTTTTCTCTCATTTTTATGAAAAACGATTTTCCTTTTGTACCTTTGCACACATTTTTTTGTGATTTTGCATATTTTTATTTGATTTAGAGACGTTATTCAAAAAATCAAGTCTTAGTAGTATATATTTAGTACAATAATAGAACAAAATGAGGCAACTTAAAATCGCTACCCAGATTACCAACAGAGATTCACAAGCTGTTGAGAAATATCTGCAGGAAATTTCCAAAATTTCGATGATTACCCCTGAAGAAGAGACCATTTTGGCTCAAAAAATTAAAATGGGCGATCAGCGTGCATTGGATAAGTTGGTACAAGCCAACTTGCGTTTCGTAGTTTCCGTTGCAAAGCAATACCAACACCAGGGCCTTTCTTTGAGTGATTTGATCAACGAAGGAAACCTTGGTTTGATTAAAGCAGCGCAGCGTTTTGATGAAACCAAAGGTTTCAAGTTTATTTCTTACGCTGTATGGTGGATTCGTCAATCTATCTTACAGGCTTTGGCAGAACAAGGCAGATTGGTACGCCTTCCTCAAAACAAGATTGGCACTTACAACAAGGCCAACAAAGCCTACATGGCATTCGAACAGGAACATGAGCGTGAACCATCTACCGAAGAACTGGCAGAATTGCTGGAAATGAGCGAAACCGAAATCAACAACATTTTTCAAAGCAACACCCGGCATACATCGTTGGATGCACCCGTGCACGAAGCAGAAGATGTGGCAATGGGAGACCTGTTGAAAGGTGGAGATGAAACCGATGAAGATGTAATGCACGATTCATTAAAAAATGAAATTCGTCGTGTATTAAAATC
This sequence comes from Chitinophagaceae bacterium UBA2793, assembly GCA_002352045.1. Lineage (GTDB taxonomy): Bacteria > Bacteroidota > Bacteroidia > Chitinophagales > Chitinophagaceae > Ferruginibacter. The sequence continues at coordinate 3,072 of DEHT01000064.1, forward strand.
TTTAAGCCCACGGGAAGCCGAAATTGTAAATGCTTATTTTGGATTGGATGGCGAAAATGGGGTAACCATTGAGCAAATTGGTCAAAAATATGATTTAACCAAAGAGCGTATCCGTCAAATTAAAGAGAGGGCCATAAAACGCCTGCAAAAAGCAAGGTACAGTGGAGCTTTGAAAGCTTATTTAGGATAAAATTTTCAACTCTATTTTATTACTGACCCCGAAGCAATTCGGGGTCTTTCGTTTTATACACTCCTCAAAAATTTTCTGGCATTTATTTAATTAATAAATTTGCATTATGAAATTGCGCTCAGCATTATGGCTAACCTTAATTATTATTACAGGCTGCGAAAAAAATATTCGTTTCAATTTAGAGGAGGTTGAGCCGGTACTGACAGTAGATGCTCAAATAGAAAATGGATTACCGCCAAGGGTAATTCTAACTAAAAGTTTTTCGTATTTTGATGAATTAACCCCTCAGTTATTGAGCAATAGTTTTGTGCATAGTGCAGAAGTGTTTATCAGCAATGGAATGCTTACACAGCAGTTAAAAGAATATAGCTATGAACTGGTTCCCGGCATCAATGCTTATTATTATTCTATAGATAGCAGCAACCTATCTACGGCTTTTACCGGAGCGCTTGCTGGTAATTACACTTTAAAAATTGTAAGCGATGCAAAAGAATATACGGCTAGCACAAGCATTCCGGCTTTGAGCAATTACCCCGATTCTATTTGGTTTAAACCGGCTCCACAAAACCCCGATACCAATAAAAGGGTAATGTATGCAAAACTTACCGATCCTCCGGGATTGGGCAACTATTACCGCTATTTTACACAAATAAATAATGCTCCTTTTCTTGCCTGTGAAAATGTACAGAACGACCAGGTGATAGATGGTACCACATTTACTTTGCAGTACCCTCCGGGTATTGATAGAAATGATCCAATAAATAGAGATGATAATTTTTATTTTAAAGGAGATACAGCAACTTTGAAATTTTGCACAATTGATAAAGCAAGTTATCAGTTTTGGAATACCTGGGAGTTTGCAAGAGAAAGCATTGGCAATCCATTTGCCCAACCCAACAAAGTTTTGGGAAACATTAGTAATGGCGCATTGGGAATATTTTGCGGTTATGCTGCTACTTACAGAACATATATTGTTGAGTAAACCCTAATCAATTAAATTCGTAAAAACATAAACATAGAATGGAAAATACAATCAGCGAAAAAGTAAGTTGCCTTATTATAGGCTCAGGGCCTGCAGGTTATACTGCAGCTATATATGCATCAAGAGCAAATTTAAAACCGGTATTGTACCAGGGTATTCAACCCGGCGGACAGTTAACCATTACTACCGAAGTAGAAAACTATCCTGGATATGCCGAAGGTATTCAGGGCCCCGAAATGATGGCCGACTTTGAAAAGCAGGCTGCAAGAATGGGTGCCGATATTCGTTTTGGAATTGCCACAAAAGTAGATTTTAGCAAACGCCCCTTACAGGTTCAAATAGACGAAGAAAAATGGATAGCTGCTGATAGCGTAATTATTAGTACCGGCGCTTCTGCAAAATGGTTGGGCCTGCCCAGCGAAGAAAGGTTGAATGGTTTTGGAGTGAGTGCCTGTGCTGTTTGCGATGGATTTTTCTTTAGGGGTAAAGATGCCGCCATAATAGGGGCTGGCGATACAGCAGCGGAAGAAGCTCTGTATTTGTCTAAAATTTGTACTACCGTACACATGATTGTAAGAAAAGGCGAAATGAGAGCAAGCAAAGTAATGCAGGACAGGGTATTGAATGCAAAAAATATAATTGTGCATTGGAATAGCGAAACCGATGAAATATTAGGAGATAAAAAAGTAGAAGCTGTAAGAATAGTAAACAACAAAACCGGAGAGAAAAAAGAAATACCGGTAAGCGCATTTTTTGTTGCCATAGGCCACAAACCCAATAGCGATATTTTTAATGGTTGGATTGATATGGACGAAACCGGCTATATTAAAACCATTCCGGGTACCAGTAAAACTAATGTAGAAGGCGTTTTTGCTTCCGGTGATGTACAGGATAAAATCTATCGCCAGGCAGTAACTGCAGCAGGCAGCGGATGTATGGCCGCACTGGATGCCGAAAGGTATTTGAGCGAAAAAGGGCTTCATTAGTGGAATGTTGAAAGTTGAGAGTNNTTTTGAATTTTTAGAACACTGATTGAACTGATTATTATAATAGAACTAATTTTTTGCCTAACTACCAACTATTAACTACTAAAAACTAACCCATAACTCACAATTTGTACAGTATTCATTTAAACAATTGCCGCTTTTATGCTTTTCATGGTATGCATGAAGAAGAAACCACTGTGGGAGCGCCATTTGATGTGAGCTTATCGGCTTTTTTTGAAGCCGAAGAGCTAATTGCACATTTGAAAGACACCATCAACTATGTGGATGTATTTGCCTGTGTACGTTCGCATTTTGGTAGAGCAGTGCCGCTATTGGAAACTCTGGCTGCACAAATTGTAAACGATGTGTATTTGCTTGATAAAAGAATTAAAAAAATAGACATTCATATAACAAAACTTAATCCGCCTATTGAAGGTTTTAACGGAACCATTGGGGTGTCTTATTCCAAAAGCTTTTAATGGTAATCAAATTATATTTTCAATAAATAATTTGCTTTTATGAAATGGATGCTAACTCTTTTGCTTCAAATTTTTTGCTTCGGTGTTTTTGCACAAAGTTTTGATATGCTTATTAAAGAGGCGGAGGCATTGGAAGCAGCGCCACAGGAAAAAGCTGCATTGCTTAAATTTAAGGAAGCTCTTAAACAAAATCCCACCAGCCTGCTGGCACTTTGGAAGTGCAGCGAGCTTTGTAGTAGGATAGGGAACCGTGAAAAAGATACCAAAGTAAGAGATGCATATTATTTGCAGGCTAAAACTTATGCCGGCACAGCATTGCAGCATTATCCAAATAGCGACGATGCCAATGTTTCCATGGCCATTGCCATGGGTAGAATGGCAATGGTAAAAAGTGGTAAAGAAAAAATTGAAGCCGTAAAAGATATTAAACGATATGCCGATATTGCCCTAAAAAATAATATCCGAAATTTTAAAGCCTGGCATATTATAGGCAAGTGGCATTACGAGGTAAGCAATTTGAATATGATGGAAAAAGCTGCCACCAAAGTATTTTTTGGTGGGCTGCCTGCATCCAGTTTGAAGGACGCTATAAAGGCATATGAGTTTGCTAAAGCACTTAATCCAAATTTTTCACTTAATTACTTAGAACTGGCCAAAGCATATAAACGAAATGATGAAAAAAACAAAGCCATTGAAACCTTAAAAAAAGTTGCTGACATTCCCTCCTACACCGAAGATGATCCTCGCATTAAAACCGAAGCAGCACAGTTGCTTAAAAACTGGCAATAATTAATGTTCCTTTTCCTTGCCGGTTTTCCATTTGCCACTATATAAAAAAAGTGCAGCCATTATAAAAATTGAAGACCAGTAAATAAATTCATTGCTCCAGGCCATTGCCAGCGACACATAATTCAATTTCATAAAATACCAGGTATAGCCCATATAAAGTGTAATGGCTACCAATTCAATCAGTAGGTTCATTTTTGTTTTGCCGGTACCGGTTACCGCATTGAGCCAAATATTGGCAATACTCATTAGCATAATTCCCATTGATACCATTCTTATTACAGGAATTCCTTCAGCAATAAAACCATCGCTTTGGCCAAATAACCTGAAAAAAAGCACCGGGAATAAATTGAGCAAGCCACACATTATAAAACAAAACAACATGCTCCAAAGCGTTATTCTTTTTACCAATCTTAGTACATCGTATTCTTTTTGCTGACCCATTAAATTACTCACCATTGAACTGGTAGTACTTGCAAATGCCCACACAAATACCCCTGCCAGGCCAAATACATTACGCATTACATTGCTGATAGCTTTGGCTTGTTCGCCACGCCCTTCAATTAAAATAAAAAATACCAGCCAGGTTGTTACACTTATTATGTATTGAGTAACCAATGGTAAGGCTACTCGGAGAATTTCCTTATTAAAAAATTTGTTGAAAGAAAAGCTTTGAAATAAACCGTATTTATTCTTTAATCCTGTTTTAAAAATTACGGCGTAAACCACTATCATACCTGTTGCTTCGGCCATTACACTTGCCCATGCAGCTCCATTAAAACCCATTTCCGGAAAACCGGCTTTTCCAAAAATAAGCAGGTAATCAAATAATACATTTACGGCTGCTTCAAATATAAAACCAATCATTAATAATCGGCTATTGAGCGATGCAACCAAAAAAGCATTGCCCAACTGAAATAAAAATAAAAAAGGTAGTCCCCAAATTCTGATTTTTAAAAAGTCCATTTCAATGGGGTACGATTTTGCATCTGCCACACGGCTCAGTATCATTGGCGAAATAAACCAGGTAAATGCAATACTTATAACCGCAAACTGCAAAGCAATACGTAAACCCTGAGACAATATTATTTTAAAATGTTCAGGATTGCCACTCCCGGCACTCCTCGAAAAAACGGTTTGCAATGCATTATTGAAACCATTGCCGGCTACAGCAAATATGAGATAATATACACCCGTAATACCTGCATTGCCCAATGCTTCGGTGCCTAAATGCCCCAAAAAAACGGCATTGGTAAGCATATTTATTTGTGGTATAAGAATGGCTAATGTAATTGGCAGGGCAATGGATAATATTTGCCGGTTGTTTACCTTAACTTTTAAATCATTTGTGAGGGCTGTTGCTTCCATAAAGCCGCAAAATTATCTTATTTTGCCGCCTAAAATTATCATTTTTTGAAAACGGCCTTTAAAATATTACCCGAAACTTCGTTGGATAAAACCTACGACTTACTTATTGAAATAGGAAGAGGAGGATTTTCTCTTACCTGGTACAGTTTGATGCCTTTTAAAATGGAGGGCTTATCTATTTATCAGGCTCAAAGAAATAGTGATGATTTTATGTATGCAGATGATTTAAATAAATTACTGGCTTCGGAAACATTACCCCCTTATCGTTCCTGTAAAATTTGTTACAATTTTAAAGAAGGTATGCCGGTACCAAACACCTGCTACGATGCTGCTGCCAGGGAAGCGATGCTAAACGATGTGTATGGTTTTACAACCGGGGCAGTTTACTTTACTCAGCCAGTTGCTAATACGGAGTTCAGTTATATATACCGGGTGCCAAAAGCCATTGACGATGTTTTGAAAAATCGTTTTGCCGAAGCCACCATTCTTCATACCAATGCATGCCTTATTGCTTCAAAAAAAGAACTGGAACTATATTGCGTAATTTATAATAGCTATATAAAATGCATATTGTTTAAAGGAAACGAGTTGCAAATTATTCAGTCGTACGATTATCAAACCCCATCGGATGTGGCTTATCATTTATTAAATATTTGTAATCTTCACAACATTTTGCCCGAATCCATTACTATCACACTGAGCGGTTTTGTAGATATGCAATCGAGCCTTTACGAAGAAATTTATCGTTACTTTTTAAATGTACAAATGGAGCAATTGCCACAGGAAGTTGATATAACCGATGAAATAAAAGCTTATCCAACCCATTTTTTTAGTTATTTAATAAGTTTGATACAATGCGCATCATAAGCGGCATACATGGCGGGAGAAAAATAAATCCACCGGCAAATATGCCGCATACCAGGCCTACCACCGATATTGCCAAAGAAGGAATATTCAATATTATTCAAAATAACCTGGAGATTGATGAACTAAAATCGCTCGATTTGTTTGGAGGAACCGGTTGTATAAGTTATGAGTTGGCAAGCCGTGGCTGCCAAAACCTAACCATAGTGGAAAAAGATGCCAGCATGTATGCTTTCATTAAAAAAACATCGGAAATGTTGGAATTGGAAAACTTTAATGTAGTTAGGGCAGATGTGTTTAAGTTTATGGAAACCTGCAACGAACAATACAGTTTTATTTTTGCGGGCCCCCCTTATGCATTAACCACAATTGATGATTTACCCCGCATTGTGTTTGAAAAAAAATTACTAAAGCCCGGAGGTTGGTTTGTGTTAGAGCACACGCCCAGGAATGATTATAAAAAATATCCATTTTACAGAAACGAACGTAACTATGGAACTACCATATTTTCTATCTTTATACAAGACTAATTGTTTTACCAGAATGCTATATAATAATGTCAATTGACAAGTATGGCTCTTATTATAGTTGTTGTAGGCAATGTATATAATGCAATTTTTGTATGCCAATGACCAAAAACGAACTCAGAAAAATTTATAAAGCAAAGCGGCTTTCCCTATCAGATGCAGAACGATGTAGGATGGAAGATTTAATGCTCATTCAGTTTCAAAAACTCGATATAGAAATTCCGGTTTCTATAATGACCTATGCTGCATTTGAAAAAATGGCCGAGTTTGACCCAATGCTCATTACCGATTATTGTTTTTTTAAAAACCCTTTACAAAAATTATTTTACCCTGTAATTAATGAATTTAAAGATGATATGCATTGTGTACAGGTTAATGACAATACTTTGTTTGAAAGAAATAAATTTGGCATTGGCGAGCCCATAGATGGAATACTTACCATACCCGATGAACTGGATTTGATAATTGTACCTTTACTGGCTTATGATGTAAAAGGACATAGAATTGGTTATGGCAAAGGTTACTACGATCGTTTTTTAAAACAATGCAGGGAGGATGTTTTAAAAATTGGATTTAGTTTTTTTGAACCCGAGCCCGTAATAAAAGAAATGTGCAGGCACGATGTAAAAATGGATTATTGTATTACGCCGGAAAGGATATATAGTTTTTAATTTAAAAGAAATGTTGCTAAAAAGTTTTAGATATTTATCACTGCCACTTTCATTTTTGTACGGCATTATAATTTGGTGCAGAAACTGGTTGTTCGATAAAAAAATTTTCAAATCGGCATCTTTTAATTTTCCCATCATCTGTGTAGGCAATCTTGCGGTAGGCGGTACCGGTAAAACCCCCATGACGGAATACATCGTATCGTTACTTCAACATCAATACAAAGTGGCAACACTAAGCCGTGGCTACAAAAGAAAAACAAAGGGCTTTGCAATTGCCAACGAAACAACTACTGCAATTGAAATAGGCGATGAGCCTATGCAGTTTCATCAAAATTTTCCAAACATAACTGTTGCCGTAGGCGAAGAAAGATTGGTGGCTATCCCTCAACTCCTGCACCAGCGACCCGAAACAGAAGTAATTATTTTAGATGATGCATTTCAACACCGGCAGGTAAACGCAGGGCTCAATATCATACTCACCGATTTTAAAAATCTTTATACCCGTGATTTTATGTTGCCGGCCGGCGATTTAAGAGATGTGCGGGTAAGCAGCAAAAGGGCTCAATGCATTGTAGTTACTAAATGCAAATCAAACTTATCTGAAGAAGAAAAAAAGAATATTACTAAAGAAATAAATCCTCTGCCACATCAAAAAATTTTTTTCTCCGAAATACTTTATGGCAGGCCATACCATCTTTACAACAAACAGCCCGGTAATTTAAATGCCGATACAGAGCTACTGCTTATTAGTGGAATTGCCAATCCTAAACCTCTACAGGAGTTTTTGAGCCGCCACGTGCATAGTTACGATATGATGCGTTTTGCAGACCATCATATTTTTAGCAGCACCGATTTGGAAGATATCAAAAAGAACTTTCAAAAACTTTCCTCCAATAATAAAATTATTCTCACTACCGAAAAAGATGCAGTGAGGCTTCAAAAGTTTGAAGCCCAATTGTGCCACTATCCCATTTATGCGCTGCCAATTCAGCATCAAATTTTGTTTAATCAACAAGAAGCTTTTACCCAAATGCTCACAAGCTTCATTCATTCTTTTGAAAAGAGGAATGGTTAATTTTTTCATAATACCTGTTCTTTTCAACCACTCATATAAATCTTAGGAATACTTTCGTAGATTATTGTCAATTTGCACCAAAACTTATTTTACCCCTAATGACCAAATTAAAATTGCTGTTTTTATGCCTATGCGTATGTTCATTAAACAGCTATGCACAGTTAACTGTAAGAGGTATTGTAAAAAATGATGAAGGCAAGGCTTTGGCAGGCGCTTCACTTATATTGTATTACCCCGGTAGCCAGGATTCTTTAAAAACAGTTTCAAACGAAAAGGGCATTTTCTCTTTTTCAAAAGTAAAGCCTGCCAGGGTAGAAGTAGTTACTTCATTTGTAGGCTACAAAAAATTATTGAGTAATTATGATTACACCGAATCCAAGGGAGAACAAAATATTTGGGACATTGTGTTGAGCCCCGGTGATAATATGCTGGAAACGGTTACTGTAGAAGCAGCAAAAATTCAAATAAAAGAAGATACCATTTCTTATAAGATAGACAGTACCATGTATCGGAAAAATGATAATGTGGAAGAAGTACTTAAAAAATTACCGGGCATTGAAGTGGATAAAACAGGAAAGGTAACCGCACAAGGGAAAGAAGTAACCAAGGTAAAAGTAAATGGTAAAGATTTTTTTGGCGGCGATGTTACCACCGCTACCCGTGAATTAAATGCCGATATGGTTGACAGAATTCAGGTGATTGATGATTATGGCGACCAGGCTGCGTTTACCGGTGTGAGAGATGGGGAAGCAAGCAAAACACTCAATATTCAATTAAAGAAAGACCGGAACAAAGGAATGTTTGGAAATTTGAGTGCAGGCATTGGAACCGAAGACAGATACCAGGCCGGCGTTTCGTTGAATATCTTTAACAACGAGAGACAAATTTCTATCCTCGGAAATTTAAACAATACCAATGCCAGTACATTCAATTTTTCGGGCATGGGTGCTATGGGCGGTATGGCAATGAGTATGGCCAACAGTATGGGAATTGGCAGGGGTGGGGCAGGCATAGGATCGGCTTTTGGTAATTTTGGAAATAACAATGGCTTAAATGTGAACCGTTCTGTTGGACTAAACTTTAGAGATCAATGGGGCTCAAAAATTTCGGCCTATGGTAGTTACAGTTTTTCATCGAGGAACAGTTTAACCTTGCAAAATGTTTCTCAACAAAATATTCAGTCATCCGGAAACAACAATACCGTAAACCTGCAAAACAATCGGGATGATGCCTTAAACGATAACCATCGTTTTTCATTTAACATTGAATACAAAATTGATTCGTTTAACTACATCAAATTTTCTCCTAACATTAGCTATCGTAAAACCGACGGTGAAAACTATTCCGACTTTTTGTTCAACAATACCAGCGGGCAAAAGTTGAGCGAAGGAAATACCAATAGTTTTACCAACTCAAGCTCACCTTCTTTTAATGGCAACCTTTTGTTCAATCATCGGTTTAAACGTAAAGGAAGAACACTATCCATTAATCTTAGTGGAAACACAGGGCATACCCAATCGGACAATAATTACGAAAACAATACCATCTACTATATTTCAGGGGCTCCTATTGATAGTGTGTTGATGCAGTACATTCAGCAAAATAATAACAACAACAGTGCTTCTGTACGGGCTTCATACATTGAACCCCTTTCAAAAACCAAAAGCTTAGAATTTAATTATACGTACAATTGGCAAAAAACCGGCAACGATAAAGAAACCTTTATTATAGATCCGGCCACAGGAATGAAATATTCTGTGGACAGTCTCAGCAATATTTTCGACAACAATTATAACACCAATAGGTTTGGCGTAAATTTTAGAAACAATCAAAAGAAGTTTAACTATTCAATTGGCCTTGCCGTGCAACCTGCGGGCATTGAAACCAATTCTATTACCGACAAAATAAGGTACAAGCAAAATGTAATCAACTATTTTCCGGTATTCAGGTATCAGTATAATTTTTCCCGTAGCCGCTCATTTAGTGTAAACTATAGTGGTAGTAGCAGGCAGCCATCTTACACTCAGTTACAACCGGTGCCCGATTTTTCGAACCCTCAGTATATTACCATTGGTAACCCCGACCTGAGGCCCGAGTTTGCAAGCAATCTTCAATTGCGCTACAATAATTTTGATTTAATTACCGGCAATACTTTTTTTGGCGCCATCACCGGAGCTTATACCAACGATAAAATTGTAAACAATGTTTTTATAAAAGGGCCGGGCGTGCAGGAAGTGCAATACAAAAATGTAGATGGGGTTTATAATATTTCCGGGTTTTACAATTATTCAAAACCCATTAAAAACCGTAAGTATGTATTTAGTTTAGGTGGAAACATTACATACAGTAAAAACATTTCCTTTGTTGCCAATGAAAAAAACAAGGGCAGCAACTACATTTGGGGGCAGCGTTTTTCCACCGACTATCGTTTAAAGAAATGGTTAGAAACCAATGTGGCTGTAAACTTTAGTTTAAACAACAGTAAGTATTCATTACAAAAGCAATTGAATAACACCAGTACCACCTGGAGCATTTCGCACAACTCCCGCATCTTTTTACCAAAGGATTTTATTTTTACTTACGATTTAGATAAGAGCATAAACAATGGTTTTGGGCAGGGTATTAATGCCAATCCGCTTATAATAAATGCAGCTTTGGAAAAGCAATTTTTAAAGTCAAAAAAATTGTCGTTAAAATTACAGGCACTCGATTTGTTGGATGAAAATACCAGTATCAACCGTTCGGTAACCGGGCTTGCCATTACCGATACCCGCACCAATAGGCTGGGTAGGTATTTTATGCTGAGTGCTGTATTTAGAATAAATAAATTTCAGGGACAGGCAAAAGCCCAACCTCGGATGATGATGTTGGGAACACCACCACCGCCACCACCGGGTATGTAGTGTGATGATAAGATATATTATTAAAAAATATTTTTGCAATGCAGGTAAAAAAAACGCCTGCATTTTTTAGTTCAATACAATTTTTTTGAGCAGCAAAATGGCTTAGCGGAATGCCATCACTTTATTACCTTTGCCACTCAATTAAGCCATATTTAAAATTATTTAGAATGAAGGAAGTATATATCCTCTCTGCCGTTAGAACACCCATAGGTAGTTTTGGCGGAACCTTAAAAAGTTTTTCTGCTACACAATTAGGCGCTATTGCCATTAAAGCTGCATTAGAAAAAGCAGGTATTAAGCCCGGGCAGGTAAACGATGTTTTAATGGGATCTGTTATTCAGGCCAACCTTGGGCAGGCGCCTGCAAGGCAGGCTGCAAAGTTTGCGGGCTTGCCCAACGAGGTAAACTGTACCACTGTAAATAAAGTATGCGCCAGTGGTATGAAATCAATAGCACAGGCAGCGCAAAGCATTTTGCTGGGAGATGCAGATATAGTAGTAGCCGGTGGTATGGAAAGTATGAGCAATGTTCCGTTTTACAGCGATACCATGCGCTGGGGAAATAAATACGGTAATGTTTCTTTTATTGATGGTTTGGCAAAAGATGGCCTTACCGATGTGTACGATGGAAAGGCGATGGGTTTTGCTGCCGAACTTTGTGCCACAGAGTGTAAGGTAAGCCGTGAGGAGCAGGATGCTTTTGCAATAGAAAGTTACAAACGCAGCCAGGCTGCTGTAAACGAAGGTCGGTTTGAAAACGAAATAGTGCCGGTTGCCATTCCACAAAAAAAAGGCGACCCCATTTTATTTGCCAAAGACGAAGAACCCTTTAACGTAAAATTTGATAAAATACCCGAATTGAAAGGTGCTTTTATAAAGGATGGAACCGTTACTGCCGCCAATGCNNTCTACCATGAACGATGGAGCAGCCGCATTGGTTTTAATTAGCAAAGAAAAGGCCGAAGAATTAGGATTAAAACCCATTGCAAAAGTAGTTTCGTATGCCGATGCAGAGCAGGCCCCCGAATGGTTTACCACCACACCTGCATTAGCCGTGCCAAAAGCAGTTGCTAAAGCCGGTTTAAAAATGGAAGACATTAGCTTTTGGGAATTAAATGAAGCATTTTCTGTGGTGGGAATTGAAAACAGCAAAAGAATGAAACTGGATGCTGCCAAAGTAAATGTAAATGGAGGAGCTGTTTCAATTGGCCATCC
>DEHT01000064.1:15226-16128 GCA_002352045.1 Chitinophagaceae bacterium UBA2793
TTAAAAATGAGCCGAACGGCATTTGTGTCAGAATCTTTTTTTATCGTTTTGTAATTGGTTAAAAAAATAAGATTAATTTTTATAGGCCGCCAATTTAGGGCGGCCTGTTTATATTATTATCAAAAAAAAACAAGCAATGCTAATAATGTTTTCTTTAAAATAATAATTGACNNTGAAATAGTATATATTTGAGAGTTATGCACAAGGCTACCGCAACACTCTGCAAATTGGCAATCACTGAGAAGGCAAAAAAAATTTAGTAAATTTGTGTTGTGAAACAAAGAATATATATCGACACTTCGGTTTTTGGCGGACACTTTGACATTGAGTTTGCCGAACATACTATTCCCTTATTTGACAGACTAAAAAATGGAGAATTTACATTGCTATTTTCAACCGTGACACAGGACGAACTGGAAAATGCACCTGAAAAAGTTAGAAATCTAGTACAAGGCATTAAGACGGAAAACACCGAATTTTTAGAAACTACAAACGAAGCTGTTGAACTTGCTTCGGAATACATAACTGAAAAAGTAGTTGGCCAGACAAGTTATGCGGACTGTTTACATATTGCATTGGCGACAATCAATAGAGCAGACTTTTTAGTAAGTTGGAATTTTAAACATATTGTAAATGTTCAACGAATCAGAGGTTACAATGCTATCAATATAAAAAATGGTTACAAACAATTAGAAATTCGTTCACCAAGAGAATTTGCAAAATATGAAGACGATTAAAAAAGAATTTGACGCTGTAAAATTTATGCGTCAGCAACGAGACAAATTAAGTGAAAAGTTAGCAAAAATGACTAAAGAAGAAATTATTGCTTACTTCAAACAAGTAAAAACAAAGACCACTATAAAGCCCTGTGCATAACATTGCATCCATTGTACCTAATGTAA
>DEHT01000107.1 GCA_002352045.1 Chitinophagaceae bacterium UBA2793
CATCGAAATGGGGTATTGCTGTATATAGCACATAAGCATCACGAATTGGCCTTATTTGCCGATGAAGGTATTTTTCAAAAAGCAGGTAAAGAATTTTGGGAAAAAGAAGTGAACGAGATGGTTGCAAATTTTAAAAACAATTTGTTGCCAGAAGGAATCATAAAATGTGTTTTAGATATTGGAAATGTTTTGGCAGAAGCTTTTCCTTATCATGCTACCGACGATAAAAATGAACTGCCCGACGATATTGTTTTCGGAAAATTATAATTCAAATATTTGTTGACTAAAAATTCATCCAACCTAATTAATAAAATTCAGCTGGTTCTTTGCCTGCTGATATTTTTGTCGTTTGGTACAAGGGCTCAAAATTCAAGCTTTAATGCTGAAGAATTGTTACAGGGGCCACCAAAACAACAAACACTTGTTCACGATTATACAAAGAATACCTTAACCGCCGATCAGTTTGCAGCATTGGAAAAAAAACTGGTGGAAATCGACGATAGTACCTCTACACAAATTGCAGTGGTAATTGTTCCCAATATAGGCGGCAGAACTATCAGCCAATACAACCAGGAGTTGGGAAGAGCTTGGGGAGTAGGTGGAAAGCAATTTAACAATGGGGTGGTTTTACTAATTGCTAAAGACGACCGCAAATTAGATATTGCAGTAGGGTACGGCCTGGAAGGCACACTCACCGATTACACTGCACAACATATAATTGATGATATAATTGTGCCAAGTTTTAAAGGCAACGATTATTACCGGGGAATTGATGATGGCGTAGATGCCATAATTGTCGCCGTAAAAGGTGAATACAATACGCCAAGGAAGAAGGGTGGGGATGGCATTTCTATTTTTGAAATAATANNGGCGGTGGTTGGAGTGGCGGCGGCGGAGGTGGCGGATGGAGTGGTGGTGGCGGCGGCTTCGGTGGCTTTGGCGGCGGCAGCTTTGGTGGTGGTGGTGCCAGTGGTAGTTGGTAAATGTTTTCAATATTGTAACAATAAACTGAATTAAAAAAGCAGCTATCATTTCGATAGCTGCTTTTTTTAAGTTTGTTCAAATCTTTTATTGAAACTTCTCTTTCACATAACTTTCAATTTCTGCTCCTTTAGCTTTTGTTAATTTGTCAAATGCAGATTTAAATGATGGATCCACATAACTTCTAAAAGCAGCAGGTATTTGGTTCCTAAATTCAATCATTTTATCAATACCTTGTTTAAGTTTATTGATATCATTTACTTTTAAAAGATAGGTAGCAAATTTATCGTTCAAAGAAAGTTTTTCCTGCGACAAAGGTGCGTCGGAGTAAGCCTCTGAAACAAAATTAAAATCTGCCTCAGTACCTTGCGATATAAAAATATCTATTACAGCATTCTGTAAAGCTCCTTTTGAACCGGTGCCATACTGTTTTGCCAAATTGTAAGCATTGGTTTTATCCAATGCAGCCAGGCCTTTCAACGCTGCTCCTGCAACAGAATAAGAAGAATCTGAAATGGCAGTTTGGTAGATAGGCAGGTACTTACTATCAGCATTTTTTACAAGAAAATTAATAGCGGCAGCTTTGGTTTTTTTATCCAAATCTGTTTTAGCTATACGTTCCATTTCTTCTAAAACTACCTTATCTGTTTTATAGGGTGTGCTTGCAATTTTTGCAATGGCAAACTTTCTAATGCCAGAAAATTTATCGTTCAATCCTTTAGCTACTTCAGGCATATTTTTTTTGGCAAAAGCATCAATAGCTTCTCTTCTGTCTAAAAAGTTTTTACCATATTTCCATAGTGCCAAATAGTTGGCTTCAGTTTTATTATCTGTTTTTTCAGCCAGTAAAATCCGGTCTGCATCAAAGTTTACCAGTTCTGGTTTTGATGAAGTATTGAAATAAAAAGTATCTACTTTGTTTTTAATCCAAATACTGTAGCGCTCGGCTTTTCCATCTACATATACATCTACTGCAACTGGTAGGGTAAATATTTTATCAGTCTTTTGGGTTTGCTCCACTATCATTTCTGTAGTATTGGGCAATCCGGGTATTTCCGAATTATAGGTAATTTTTAATTTAGGGTGTCCGCTGCCGTAATACCATTGATTAAAAAACCAATTAAGGTCTTGTCCGGTTACTTCTTCAAATGCCAGGCGCAATTGTGCAGCCTCACCGGTTTTAAATTTATTGGTGGTTAAATAGTTATTTAAAGATTTAAAGAAAGCGTCATCGCCTACATGATTCCTTAGCATATGTAAAATGCGTCCACCTTTACTATAACTTACCGCATCAAACATATCTTCTTTATTATGGTAATGGTATCTTACAAGGTCTTTTTTATCGCTTCCACTCATTAAGTAGCCCTGCATAGCATCAAAATTGTGCTGGTCCGCAAAGTCTTTACCAAATTTATATTCGTTCCACAAGTATTCACTATAGTCAGCAAAACTCTCGTTTACAGTAAGGTTACTCCAACTTTCAGTTGTTACCAAATCGCCAAACCATTGGTGAAATAATTCGTGGGCAATGGTTTCTTCCCATGCATTTCCATCTGCAAGCTCACGGTTGTTTTGGTAAGCACCATCCTGGTGTAAAGTGGCTGTAGTGTTTTCCATAGCACCACTTACATACTCTCTGCCCACTATTTGAGAATACTTTTGCCAGGGAAAATCTATTCCTAATTTATCTGAGAAAAATTGCATCATTTCTGGCGTGTTGCCAAAAACCTTCATGGCGTAAGGTACCTGACTTTTTTCAACATAATAACTTACTTCTTTGCCTTTGTAGGGTTTGTCTTTTATTATTGCAAAATCGCCTACACCCATAAAAAATAAGTAAGGCGCATGTGGTAAATCCATTTTCCAATAATCTGTACGAGTACCGTCAGCATTCTTTTTTTCGCTAAGTTTTAAGCCATTGCTTAAGGTTACATATTTAGCCGGAACTGTCATATAAATTTCCTGTGTGGTTTTTTGGTTGGGTCTGTCAATCGTTACAAACCATACCGAACTTCCTTCCGTTTCACCCTGTGTCCATATCTGAGTTTCCACTCCTTTTTTCTCGCCTCTTGGGTTTATAAAGTACAATCCTTTTGCATCCGTAATTGCAGCACTTCCTTCTACTTTTAATTCGTCGGGTTTGCTTATATAGTCAATATATAAAGTATATTTTTCGTCACGGTTGTACTTTTTATCTAATTTCACATTCAAAACCCACCCATCGTATTTATATTTCAAAGGTTTTTTAGTTTGTCCGTTTACAATTGAAACCTCTTTAATTTCCATTCCTTTAGCATCCAATACTACTGTGTCGGTAACATAAAAATGCGGTTTAAGTGTAACCCACTCTTTTCCATACATCCATGCTTTTTCAAAATCAAAACTTACTTCAAGCTTGGTATGAACCAAATTGCTTAAACGTGCCGGTGTTTCTCGATAAATTTTTTTCCAACTACTGTCTTGATTTGCTTGTCCGGGCTGGGCCATTAAAGTAGCATGCATTGATGCTATGGCAAATAGTAATAAAAATCGCTTCATATTTATAGTTATATATTTATAGTAAAAGTAAATACAGTTTTACTCTGATGCTGTTAATTTTTTACAAATGGCAAATCATTCATTAATTGTTAGCTTTGTAAATAAACCTTCACAAAATGAGATCGTTCATTTTTAGTACAATATTTCTACTCATATCTGCTGTATCTATAGGGCAGCATAGTCATTTTTTATATTTGCAGTCCGATAATAAACAAACATTTTATATAAAAATTGGCGACAAATTGTTTAGTTCTTCCTTGTCGGGCTATATAATTATCCCTAAATTATCTCAAGGCGTTTATGAATTAAACATTGGCTTCCCCAATAACGAATGGCCTCTTCAAACTGTTTCTGTTGAAATAAATGGAAAAGATCAGGGCTTTTTATTAAAAAACTTCGATGGTAAAGGTTGGGGCCTGTTTAATATACAAACAATGGCAGTTTTAATGGCCGGCAATAAAGCAAGTAATAATACAGCCCCTGTAGTTACAAGTAATGATGAATTCTCAAATACACTGGCAAAAGTGGTAAACACTCCATCAATCAAACAAATTAAGAAAGAAGATATAAAAAACGAAAAAATACAAGCATCAAACATTGAAAAGAAAGTCGATTCAATTAATATAGTCACAGAGTCAATAGTAAATATTACTCCCGCAACTGTAAAAAATGAACAAAAAAATAATTCGATAAAAAAGATAAGTGAAGCAGCCGACCAGGTAGCTCATGTATATTCTTATCAGGTTTCTCATGCTACAGGCATGGATACAGTTGATGTAGTTGTTTTAAAAAACGCTACAAACATTGAGTCAAATTTTAAAAAGTCTAACGATCAACCAATACAAAATACCCAATCAGGTTCAAATGAAGTACGGTCATCGGAAAACTATAATAAATCTGTAGAACCAAAGTTTATTGATATTGAATTGCCTAAGTATAAGCAAGAACAAGAGTTGTCAAAAGAGATAGAAAATGCTCCCAAACCAATTTCAATAGATAAACAAAATTTAAATATCCCCAATTCCGATTGTAAATCCATTGCAACCGATAATGATTTCTTAAAAACAAGAAAAAAAATGTCTGCACAAAAATCCGATGAGGATATGGTAGATATAGCTAGAAAACTATTTAAGCAAAAATGCTATAGCACAGAGCAAGTTAAAAATCTAAGCGTTTTATTCCTGAAAGATCAGGGCAAGTATTCATTTTTCGATGCCGTATATCCTTTCGTACACGATTCAAACGAATTTATACATCTTGAAGCTCTTTTAACCGACGAATACTATTTAACCAGGTTTAGAACAATGATAAGGAAATAATAATACCGACATAGGTCTTTCATAGCAACATCGTTGCGTCGCAATCCTTTCATCTACAAAACGCTTGGCGCCATTTCAGAACTGTTAATTATCGGCAAACACAACCATTATAGCTACCATGCCTCGATATTTTATAGAATTAGCCTATCATGGCAAAGCTTATGCAGGATTTCAAAAGCAGCAAAATGCCAATACAATTCAGTGCGAAATGGAAAAAGCGCTACGAACATACTTTAGAACTAATTTCGAACTAACCGGGTCATCCCGAACAGATGCAGGGGTCCATGCTAAACAAAATTTCTTTCATTTCGATTCAGAATTGACGAAAGAAACTTTTGAAAACACTATTTATCATCTTAATGCAATATTGCCTCCCGATATTGTATTAAAAAACATAATACAGGTAAAACAAAATGTACACTGCCGGTTCGATGCCACTTTTCGCCGATATCAATACAATATTTATACCCATAAAGACCCCTTTCAACAGGATACGGCATTTTTCTTTCCCTATAACTATAATAAAGATATCCTACTCAATTGTGCACAGGAACTATTTAAACATCAAGATTTCGAAACCTTTTCAAAAAGAAATAGCCAGGTATTCACCTATGATTGCACAATTCAGCAAAGTAGTTGGCATTTCGCTGAGAATAAACTTATATATACCGTTCAGGCTAATCGGTTTTTAAGAGGAATGGTAAAAGGCCTGGTAGGCACCATGCTTAAAATGGCTACTAAAAACAAATCTGTTGAAGATTTCAGGCAGATCATTACTTCGAAGGATTGCAGTAAGGCTGATTTTTCGGTACCGTCCCATGGACTTAACTTGGTAGAAGTTGGATTTACTGCAACTTCTTCATAGTTATTCAATGTAGAATGTGCATTTACCTGGTATCAAAGCCTGATAAAAGCATGGTTTAAGCCTACTCAAATCAATTAGTTCTGCATCTCCTAACTAATAAGCCATAACTCGCTTCCTATAACCCGCAACCCCTAACTCGTATCCCAAAACCCGAATCTTGCACTCCGTAACCCATAACCAGTAACCAGTATTCCGCACCAATTTTTTCTGAAAAAATCTCTTCACCATCAAACACCCGTCCATAAAGCATTACAGGCGATTCATCGCTCACGTTTAGAAGATTTTAACAGCAATCTTTCAAAAAAAGTTTGGTAACAATAATTTCACGCTTATCTTTGCCGTCCGCTTTTGAAAAAAAGCATCAGCTCTTAACAGTTTCCCCAGTAAAAAAGTCAAAAAAAAGTTTCAAATTTTTAAAGAAAAATTTGGCTGGTATTCAAACCACTCTTACCTTTGCACTCCCAATTAAAAATCGGGCTTTCAAAGGAAAGTAAAACACAAGTTTTTTGACTATTTCTTCTGACAATTTTTCTTCATAAGTAGTTGGTATTTAATTTTTTCTGAGAAAAAATAAAATAAAAAAGATAGAAAAAAATTTGGTGGTAAATGAAAAGCTTCTTAGCTTTGCAACCCCAATCAAAAAGGGAATAAGTTCTTCGAAATGTCTGGTCAAAATCATCAATAAAAACTTCAAAAAACTTTGAAATTTTTAAAAAAAAATTTGGCTGATAAAATAAAGGCTCTTACATTTGCAACCCCAATCAAAAAGGGAAGCGAAATAAAAGCTTAAAGATCTTTGAAAGTTTGGAAACAGCAGCATTTAAATCTTTATGGATTTACAAGGTAGGTTAGCGCAAATATTAAATAGAATTTGACGTTAATTTCCAATGAAATTATACAGTCAGTTCAAACAACTCATTTACAATGGAGAGTTTGATCCTGGCTCAGGATGAACGCTAGCGGCAGGCTTAATACATGCAAGTCGAGGGGGATCAGTTGGGTAGCAATACTCGGCTGTGAGACCGGCAAACGGGTGCGGAACACGTACGCAACTTTCCCAAAACTGGTGAATAGCCCTCCGAAAGGAGGATTAATACACCGTAACATAA
>DEHT01000001.1 GCA_002352045.1 Chitinophagaceae bacterium UBA2793
ATTTAAGTAGCAACATTTTTTATTCAATCATTCTTTATTACAAATATCTAATCGGTATTATACGTAAATAAATTGGGCTATGGTAATAATCAGTTTCGTATCATTTACCAGAAAAAAAGAAACGCAAAGTTCGCAGAGTACTTTCTATCAGCCTTATATGCTTTTCGTTAAAAAATAATTATTGTTCCACTAAAAAACTTCAAATTGGGCTAAAGCCCATAAGCGGTGCTGGTTTCAATAGCCCTGGGCTTAAGCCCAGGGCTATTGATTCAAATCCCATAACAGTGGGCTTTAGCCCAACTTAGTAGGTCAATAGTGTTAAAAAATATTTTTGATATAGCATCTACCTTCTATGCAAACTTTTTAGCGTCTTCTAAAAATTGAGCAAGGCCAATATCGGTAAGTGGGTGTTTTAATAAACCTAAAATAGAGCTTAAAGGGCAGGTACAAACATCGGCACCTGCTTCGGCACATTTAATAATATGATTGGGATTGCGAATAGATGCAGCCAGGATTTCTGTTTTATATCCCTGCACACTATATATTTGGCGAATTTGATGAATGAGTTCCATGCCATCCCATCCGCTATCATCTATTCTGCCAATAAAGGGTGAAACATAGCTGGCACCTGCTTTAGCAGCCAATATAGCCTGGCCGGCAGAAAACACCAACGTACAATTGGTACGGATGCCATTATCGGTAAACCATTTAAGCGCTTTTACACCTTCTTTAATCATTGGCACTTTTACCACAATATTTTTATGAATAGCAGCGAGCTTTTTTCCCTCAGCAATAATGCCATCAAAGTCGGTAGAAACTACTTCGGCGCTTATATCACCATCCACCAATTCACAAATAGTTTTATAATGTTGCATTACAGCATCGGCACCCTTAATACCCACTTTAGCCATTAACGACGGGTTGGTGGTTACTCCATCCAAAATGCCCAAATCATTGGCTTCTTTAATTTGTTCAAGGTCTGCTGTATCTATAAAAAATTTCATATTAAGTTACCCAACCGGGATTTTGATTTATGTAATTGAATAATATTTACTTCGCAAAAGTAGGTAATTGAATAGCTTTAGAAGATAATTTTTAGTGCCGAAGTTTGAATCAATTTTGCCGCACCGACTTGATAAAAATAAAAATGGCAAGTTACTTACATCGCACCGCTCAACCATCTACCCTTGCTACCTTCCGGTCCTGGGGGAGTTCAACAGGAGCTGGTCGTATAAGACTTGCCGGCGCAAAGATAAGGAGTTCTATTTTAAAAAAATTTCGAATTTAAAAACTATCTCATTTTTATACATTCCACAATGAACCTTTCAACTTATCAACCTATCAACTAACCAACCAATCAACCAATCAACCAACCAACTAAAAACTAAACCCCGGCCTATCTCTTCTTGAATTAAACTGGCCAATACCTATTAATTGATCGGCACGGTCGGTAAATGATTTATAATAGATGAGTACGGTGTACATATTTTCTGTTTCAAAATAATTTCCTTCTAAGCTAATGCGGTCTGCAGCATTTGTTTTACTTACCAACTCATAAGCATAATTATAATAACCCTGTTTTAAAAAAGTTGCCAATTCATATTTTCCTTTTTCTTCATTAAACTTCATTTTCCATTCATCGGTATAAGCATAATTTGTAAAGCCACCTATCATATACAAATCATATCCATCATAGGGTTTACCGGCTGGCGGAGCAAAACAAAAATTCACAGTGGCATAATCGCCCTGCCAAAACGGATTGATGCTTTCGTATGTTACAACCTGGTAGGTTCCATCCAAGTCGGTAAAATAAACATAGCGTTCTGCTCTTCGGTCAATATCAGGTTTTACAAAAATTTCTGTGGATGCTTTATGATAGCTTGCACTATCTACCCGGTCGCTTTGCAGGCGAAAGCTACGCAAGTCGAGCCAGCGCCATTCTTTACCTCCCGGAAATAGGCCAATGTTTTCGGAATTGTATTCCAAAGTATTTCCTCTTGTAAAAGTAGGGGCTATGTTTTTTTGAGCATTATCGAAACGATTGTTTTGCAATATCACTACTTTTACCTGCTGCCCTGCACTAAAGCTATTGATGTTTTTAACGCTTACGGAGAAACGAAGTTTTTGATGCGTATTAAAATATTGAGCTGTTAAAGGTTGTACCACTTCTCCACTTATGATTGCTTTATTATCTACTACATACAATCTTTTGGTAAAAACTGTTTTGGAGGTATCACCGTCTAAAAAAACTTTTAACAAATAATTACCCGAACGGGTGGGTATACTATTGGTTTCGGGCAGTATGGCCTGGTAATGAGTATATCTTGTAAATGCGATAGAAGAGTAGCGATAAGTACCTATTCGGTTTTGAGTAAATCCCTTCATGTAATCAAAAGGGTTTAGGTTTAACTGGTTCCAGTTATAGTCGCAAAGTACATAACTGTAGTAATAGTTTTTCATACCCCCTTCCATATCATCAAACTCAAGTTCAATACGGCTTGAGCCATCCAATGTTAACAGCGGCAATGCCTGTTGATTACCGTATTGAAACAACTGT
>DEHT01000084.1 GCA_002352045.1 Chitinophagaceae bacterium UBA2793
TTGTCGTTTATAAAACTATATGATGTTATTGGCAAATAAGAATAAGTAGAAGGCTTGCCGTAAATTAAATGACTAATAAAATTACCCTCCGGCATTTTGCCATTATCTATTTTCAAAAACAATTGTTTGTACCCCGGTTTTTTGGCTTGTATTTCCACTGTTTGTCTATCGGCAAATGGGCTGTTGTCTGGCGCAATTAAATAACCCAAAACAGCCACTAAAACTGCCAGTAGAATAATTACCAGGCTTATAAAAGCAGCTTTCTTTTTTTTGAGTCTTTCCCAAACCTGTCCGCCAAAAGATTGTGATGAAATAGGCATGCTGTAAAATACAATTCATTTCTTTAATAGAACAAAAATGCCGCAACTAGAGCTGCGGCAATTCTGTTTAATAAGGTAGCACTTAGTTTTTTACAACTTTATGCACTACACTTTGGCCTGTAGTTACAGAGATAATCTGTAAAATATAAACCCCCGATTGAAGGTTGCTTACATTGATGGTTTCTATAAGAGGCGAACTTTGCTTTAAAATTCGTTTGTTATAAACCGTTTGTCCGGCTTGAGAGGATAGACGTAAAATATATTCCCCTGCACTTTTTTCATTTAATTGAACTTTAAAGAATCCTGTAAACGGATTAGGAGATACAGAAACCGAATTGCTAAACGATTCAACCAATGTTTCCCCACGATAAACCTTTGCCTCCATCTCTTGCTTAGCATTTGTAGCAGACTTACTTGCCATTACTTCTGATTTTTCTGTAATTCTAAAACCCGATAAATAATTCCAGATACCAATACGGCTAATGTTGATACTAATTACTCCGGCCTCATTAGCCTTTACTTCAGAAAATTGCGCATAGTCATACACGTTATTGTCTGTATTTATGGTATCAACTTTGTTGTCAATTGTTACCAATGTTTTGTTACCGGTATTTTTTCTGCTGGCATAAAATTCAAGGTCGTAGTATTGACCAGGTAATAGCCCTTTTAAAATTAAGTCTCGCTGGCTGGTAGCTGCTGCATTATACCTTAGCACTGGTGCAGGCGGCAAAGTAGAAGAAGTGGCATAACCATCGCCATTATCTACCAACATAATATCGCCACTTAAGCTTGCAGTAACCGTGCTACTACTTCTATCTTCAAATAAAAATAAATTACTAGTTCTATTGGAGGTAATATTCCAATTGTTCCATTTTGAATCAGATATTGCATTTAATCCGCCAAAAATATTCACATTTATACTTCTTCCGGAACTACCACTGCCCGGAGGGTCGGCAGGTATATCAACTGAAACCTGTACGGTTGCAGTTCCGGTTGCGCCTGCATTATCGGTAACCACTAATTGAAATACATAAACACCATTTGCAAGGCCATTCACTGTGGCGTTTGCTACTGCTGTATTACTGATGATAACTATTGAGGGGCCTGAAATTTGTGTCCACTCATATCTTACAATATTTCCATCACTATCGGTACCGCTGCCATTTAATATGGTTGAATTGGTAATGATAGATTGGTTGGTACCGGCGTTGGCAACCGGTGCTACATTTGCAGGAACAATTGCTGCCTCCCTGTATAATGCAGAAGCAGGAATCAATTGCTTTATCATTCCGGCAGACTCGTAGCCCACTGCAAAAACCTGGTTGCCGGCTTGTTCAAAAAACTGTGCTCTTAGGTAATGCTTCCCGGCTTTAAGGCCAATGCTTCCCGATTTTTCTATAGCTCCGTGCAAGCCATCATTATCTACCACTACACGATTATCTATCCAAAGTTTACTTCCATCGTCGGATGTGGTATAGAATGTATAGATGCCATCGGCTGGCACCGAAATATAGCCTGTAAACTCTACACCAAACTGATCGGTTCTGTTTGCAATAGAAAGGTCAAAGTTGTTTACAATACCCGTTTTTACAGGGGTTAAGCCGGCAAAGTTGGGTAATACCGACCAGCTACCTTCATAATATTTATAATCCAACCCATTTAATGTATTTGCAGGATTTACCGCAGGACTTAAACTTACTGCAGCATTTACGGTTACCTGCACCTGATCGGTGGCTGTGGCACCTCCATTGTCTTTTACCTGAAGCTGATATTGATAAGTACCTTCCGCTAATGCTGAAAGAGTAGTTTGTGCAGCCGTTGGATTGGCAATAGTTCCGCCCGATGGGCCCGAAATTTTGGTCCATTGGTACGAACTAATAGTTCCATCAGCATCTGTAGCCGAACCATTTAGTGTAGCCGTTGCTGTTGGTAATGTTATATTAATATCAGCACCTGCATTGGCAACCGGAGCCACATTTGCAGGAGGATTAACGGTATTGCCGTTTCTTGATTGGCGAGCCATCCATTGATAAATATTTTCCGAACGGCCATCCAGTATAAAATTAGCTGGTTGTACACCTCCGCCGCCATAAAACTGGTTCCAGCAGCAATGTCCGCCACCGCCAAAATTGGTTTGTACATAAATTGCCGAATTGGGTTTAGTAGCATTCATTCGATTTACCCTGGTAGGCATTCCACGGTTATCATAAATTTGTTCAAGCCCCAGCAACCTGCCTCCAGAATTTGCAAAATTGTCGAACAGATTTGGATATGGTCCATTGTCATCGGGCACTACTCCCTGCACTTCCACTACTGCTGCAACTTGATTGGCATAATTATAGGGTCCGCCGTAGGCATCCCCGGTTACAAAAGTTGTACTGCACCATCCGCCATGAGATAGGCCTGTTAAATATAGCCGGTTGTTGTCAACTCTGTAAGCAGCTTTAATTCTTTGAATCTTGTCGTTAATGGCAATTTCATTGGGATAAGCTGCAGGAGGTTGAATGCTTATTACAATAAACTCTACGGTGGTTCCATCAATGTTTACATTTCCGTTCCAACCCTGGCTGATGTATGCTCCAGGACCATTTGAAATTAACCTGGCCGGATTGGTACCTATTTCTCCAAGCCCCGGAAAAAAAATAATGGTTGGATAACTGGCCGTAGAGCTGTTGTAACTGGCCGGTAAATGTACATAGGTATTCCAGCCGTTGATTTGTGTAAGAGTTTGCTGGCTTAGGGAGTGTTTAGGGTAAATAAAAATAAATGCAGCGCAAATAAATGCTGCAATAATCCTTTGCAGGTTTCTCATTGTTTAACTTGTTTTAAGATATTAGACTTTTATATTACTTACATAATTTTTTTGTTGATTGTTTTTTTAAACAAACAACTTTTAAACCGTTAGTAGTATTATAGAAGTTGAGGTCAGAGGAACGAAGGTAAGTGTAACTTGAACACATCATTTTACTGATGCGCAAATTAAGGACAACTATAATAAGTATGTGGTAACATTATTTGTAATTCTGTTGTAGTATTTCATTAAGTAATTATTAAACAAATAAATAATTTTAAAAATAATAAAATATGAGTTTTTGCCATCAATAAGGGCTACCAACAGGCTTCGATAACTTTTGTGAGAGTAATGAATAAAAATGCTATCATCAAAAAAATTAACTTTACTGCATGTCTAAAAAATTATTTCTGCTCGATGCCTATGCACTTGTTTTCAGGGCTTATTATTCTTTAATTCGTAGCCCACGTATTACCAGCAATGGAAAAAATACCAATGCTCAATTTGGGTTTTTAAATACCCTTACCGATTTAATAAATAATCAAAAGCCAACCCACATGGCAGTGTGCTTTGATACTGCTGCGCCTACCGAACGCCATACCGATTTTGCAGACTATAAAGCCAACCGACAAGAAACACCGGAAGACATTAGAGAAGCGGTACCCGATATTAAGCGTCTCATAAAAGCTTTTAATATCCCTTGTATTGAAAAAGACGGTTACGAGGCCGATGATGTAATTGGCGCTTTAGCCATTCAGGCAGAAAAAGAAGGCTACGATGTTTATATGGTTACTCCCGATAAAGATTATGGCCAGTTGGTTACCGAGCATATTAAAATATATAAGCCTCCTTACCAGGGTGGTAATTTGGAAATACTGGGGCCCAAAGAAGTTTGTGCAAAATGGGATATTGAAAATGTAAGCCAGGTTATTGATGTGCTGGGATTAATGGGTGATGCGGTTGACAATATTCCCGGCATACCCGGCGTAGGCGAAAAAACCGCTGCAAAACTTTTAAAGGAATTTGGCACACTTGAAAATGTGTTAAGCAATGCAGAAAATATTAAAGGGGCATTGGGTGAAAAAGTTCGTAATGGAAAAGAGCTGGCCATTATGAGTAAAAAATTAGCCACCATTATTACCGATGTTCCGGTAGCATTTCATGAAGAAGATTTTGGTTTAAAAGATTGGAATAAGGATGAGCTAAGAGAAATTTTTACTGAGTTGGAATTTAAAACCGTGGGCAAAAGAATTTTGGGTGAAGAAATTGCAATAGTTGCAGACGAAAAAAATGTAGCCGGAAGCAGCCAAATGGATTTATTTGGAAACCCCGTAACAACTACCGCTGCTCCGGTATCCACATCCATCGAAGAAGAACAAGCCTTTACTATTATTGATAAAAATATTCATAACACAGCACATCAGTATCAACTCGTACAAACAGATGCCGAAATAGATGCTATGCTGAAAGAATTATCCATACACAACGAGATTTGTATTGATACAGAAACTACCAATATTGATGCAAACCTGGCAGAGTTAGTAGGTATAAGCTTTTCTGTAAAGCCTACCGAGGGTTACTACATTCCATGCCCAGCAGATAGAAAAGCAACTGAAAAAATATTATCTACCCTTTCTACCCTCTTTAATGATACAAGCAAAACCTGGATAGGCCAAAACCTAAAATACGATATGCTGGTTTTGAAGTGGTACAATGTTGCGCTCAAGGGAAATATTTTTGATACCATGCTGGCGCATTATGTAATAGAACCAGACGGCAAAAGAAGCATGGATCAGTTGAGCGCCAAATACCTTGCGTACGAACCCATCCTTATTGAAGAACTCATTGGTAAAAAAGGAAAATCGCAGGGCAATATGCGTGATGTGGAAATAAACAAAGCAAAAGAATATGCCGTAGAAGATACCGACATTACTCTGCAATTGAAAAATTCTTTTTTACCCCAATTAAAAACCAGGGAAGTAGAAATAGTTTTTTATGAAGTTGAAAACCCTTTGGTAAAAGTGCTTACCGATATGGAATTTGAAGGGATAAAAATTGATGAGCAGTTTTTAAAAGATTATTCCAAGGAATTAGAAACAGATGCAAAGCAGGCAGAAGAAAAGGTATATGAAGCAGCCGGGGTAAGATTCAATCTTGCTTCACCAAAACAATTAGGCGAAGTGCTATTTGAAAAACTACAATTAGACCCTAAAGCAAAAAAAACCAAAACCGGTCAATACGCAACCGGCGAAGAGGTTTTGATTAAACTTGCTAATCAGCACAGCATTTGTGATGATATTCTTACTTACAGAGAGTTGGCCAAATTAAAATCTACTTATGTAGATGCATTGCCGCTGCTAATAAATCCAAAAACCGGCAGAGTGCATACCAGTTATGCACAGGCTGTGGCAGTAACCGGCAGGCTCAGCAGCAATAATCCCAATCTGCAAAATATTCCCATACGAACAAGCAAGGGCCGAGAAATAAGAAAAGCCTTTATACCAAGAGATGAAAATTATGTATTGGCATCTGCAGATTATTCACAAATTGAATTACGTATAGTTGCCGCCATAAGTGCTGATGAAAATATGTGCAATGCATTTAAAGAAGGTAAAGACATTCATACCGCCACTGCATCAAAAGTATTTGGCGTAGCCGAAAATGAGGTAACAAAAGAAATGCGATACAAAGCCAAGAGTGTAAACTTTGGGATTATTTATGGGCAGGGTGCCTTTGGACTGGCCGAAAACCTGGGCATCAGCCGCACAGAAGCCAAAGAAATAATTGACACCTACAAAAAGCAATTTCCCAATATTCAAAAATACATGGACGACAGCATACAATTTGCAAAAGAACATGGCTATGTTCAAACACTTATGGGGCGCAAGCGATGGCTAAAAGATATTAATAGTGCCAATTTTACAGTAAGGGGCTTTGCAGAGCGAAACGCTATTAACTCTCCCATTCAGGGTACAGCCGCCGATATGATTAAACTTGCAATGATAAAAATTGATCAGGAATTAAAAGCACAAAATTTTAAAAGTAAAATGCTGCTGCAGGTTCACGATGAATTGGTTTTTGATGTACATAAAGATGAATTGGAAAAAATAAAACCGGTTATATTAAATTGTATGCAAACAGCTATGACACTTCCAAACAATGTACCCACCGATGCAGAATTTGGCTTTGGTAATAACTGGTTGGAAGCCCATTAATGCAATCGCAATTCACTCGGTTTTTTTGAAACTTGTTTAATAGAAATACTTTAATTGAAAAAAATTATAAAAATAATAGCAAAAAGCCTAACCCTATTATTAGGCTTGCTGTTAGTATTATTTGTAATAACTGCCATTTACATCAGCAATAATAAAAAGAAGGTAGCCGAAATGGTGGTTGCCGAATTAAATAAAAATATTAATGGAAATGTATCCATACAAGAAGTGAATGTTAACCTTTTTACCCACTTTCCTTCGGTGGGGGTTTCTTTAAAAAATATTCTTATTACCGACTCTCAATACAACAAACACCACAAGGCGTTGTTGAAGGCAGAAAAGTTAAATGTAAGGGTGAGTGCATTCCGTCTTTTTAAAAAAGAAAACCCCGTTACCAGTTTACTGCTTTCAAATGCTGTTGTATATGCATTTACAGATAGTACAGGATATAGTAATACTAGTATTATCAAAAAAGCAGAAAACCAAAATAAAGCAGAACATGACAAGGACAATGATTTTTTTAAAACCCTTTCTTTTCAAATGGTACAGCTTATTATTGATAACAAAAAAATAAGAAAGCTGCATGAATTTTATATTGATAAGCTTAACCTAACATCCGATGCTATTGAAGGCGGTACTCAGTTTACTTCAACTGCATCTATACAAGCAAAGCAACTGGATTTCGATTTTGCTAAAGGAATAGATTTCAAAAAAACCGGTATCAAGGGAAAATTTACATTACTTTGGAAAAACAAGCACCTCCTTTTTACCAATATTCCGTTAAACATAAGTGATCAACTTTTTACTTGTTCCGGCAATTTTGGATTAGGCACCCATGATGCAGCATTTCGTTTACACATTGTAACCAAAGCATTGGCCTGCGAAAAAATTTATTCTATTTTAAAACATCAGCCCCGGCAGAATTTGCCAAACGCCAAAGTAACAGGCAGCCTGGATGCAGAGGCGTTTATATCAGGTACTTTACAATCGGGCAAGCCCGCAATTAATATTAGCTGGTCGGGCAAAAAAATTGGTATAAATAGTCCTCAACTTCAATTGAGTGATGCAAAATTTATAGGCATATACAATAATGAAAACCGGCAAAAACAGGGCTTTGGTAATCTACAATTCGGGATTGAAGCCGGTAATATTAATGCAAAATGGAATGGCGCTGTATTGAAGGCAAAGAAACTAAAGGCCGGCAATTTACAAACAGCTTTTGCCTTAAAGTATTCATCTAATGTGGTAGTAGCCGTAGAGAATTTAATTATTACAGACTCACTCTATCAACAGCATGGCAAGCCATTGATAAAGGCAAACGAATTAGCAGCGAACTTAATTGAAGATAAACTTATTGGGGGAGGAAATCCATTATCATCTTTAACAATAAAAAATGCTGAAGTTTATATTTATACCAACAAAGAGGGCTATAGCAATGTAAGTATGCTAAGGCGCAAAAGCCCGGTTGGTAATTCGGCTACAAACAACAATGCTCCATTTTTTGAAAAATTAGTTGTACATAATACAAAGCTCACAATTGACAACAAGAAAAAAAGAAAGCTTCATGAGTTTACAGTGAGTGAACTTGAAACGAAAACCGAAATTTTAAATGCTGCGCTATTGTATAAAACAAATGCTTCCATTAAAGTTGGACAAATGGTTTTTAATATGAAAAAAGGCGGTTATCTGCATAATACAAACTTTGTTGGAAATTTTGATTTGCAATTCAAAAACAATCATCTTTTATTTGATAGCATTAAAGTAAAAATTGGAGAACACCCCTTTTCCTTGTCGGGAAATTTTGATTTAGGTAACAAGGCTCCCCAATATAGTTTACACATTTTAACCCAATCTATTCCTTACAACAAAGCCCTTTCTTTTTTAACTGCCAAACTTGCGAAATCAATTAGAAAAGTAGAAGTAAAAGGAAACTTAGATGCTGAAGCCTTTATTACAGGCCCGTTAAAAGGAGGTGAGCCTTTGTTAAATATACATTGGTTTGCAAAAGAGGTAGAGGTTATTAATTCTTTAGTAACCTTAAGCGAAGCAACGTTTAAAGGCACTTACAACAACGAAATAAACAAACACTTAGAACGGGGAGACCCCAACTCTTCCATTATTGCCAGCAATATGACCGCTAAATGGAGAGAGATACCCGTTACAATACATAAGCTAAAAGTATCCAATTTAAAAAACCCAATACTTACAACCGATTTATCCAGTACAGTTCCGTTAATTAGGCTCAATGAGCTTATTAAATCAAACACATTGGAACTGGAATCTGGCAGCGCTGATATTTTTTTGAATTACAATGGCCCCTTAGAAGGCGCAATAGAACTTAACCCGCTTATCAATGGGCATGTTAATTTCACTAAAGGAAAAATATTATACAAACCAACCAATGTACAACTAACCAACCTCAGTGGTAAGTTACGCTTTTACAAATCGGATTTATTTGTTGAAAATATCCATTGCAATGTTTTTAATACTTCGGTAGATATGAACGGTACCGGCAAACAGTTGTTGAGCTTAATAAATACTAATCCCAACCAGGCTGTTATTGATTGGAATATTTCTACTCATTCTTTAGACCTAAACTACTTGCTTTTTTTGTTTCAACAAAATAAAAACAAGCAAACTAATCAGCCCAGGCAGGGTGTGGCAGGGCTTGCCAAAACAATTGACCAAATGCTGGAAGAAAGTATTTTAAATGTTTCCTTTAGATGTAACAATGTTACCTATAAAAAATTTCACGCTACCAACTTACAAACAAATATTTCACTACTGCAGGATAGATATCAAATTCAAAACGCATCAATGAACCATGCCGGAGGTAGCATGTATTTAAGAGGAGCTTTGCTGCAGCAAAACAATGGCAATCACTTAAACTTTAATTCTGAGTTTAAAAATGTAGATGTGTCGAGTGTATTTGATGCTTTTGAAAACTTTGGACAAAACGGCATTACCGGTTCGCAAATTGATGGAAAATTAACTGCTACCATTAATGGAACCATGGATATTTCCCCGGCAGGAAAAGTGCTGCCACATACTATTAAAAGCGAAGTAGATTTTTCTTTAGTGGAAGGTAGCCTCAAAAATTTTGAACCCATAAAAAAAATACAACGTCATATATTTAAGAAGAGGAATTTTGACAACATCAGCTTTGCTGAATTAAAAAACAAACTTTATATAAGCAATACAGAAATTACAATTAATAGAATGGAAATACAATCCTCTGTTTTAAGTTTTTTTGTAGAAGGGCTGTATAGTATGAAAGGCAACACAGATATAAGCATTCAGGTGCCGTTAAGCAATTTAAAAAAGCGAAACGCAGATTATACTCCAACGAATATAGGCATTCACGAAAAAACCGGCAGCAGCATCTATTTAAGAGGAAAGCCGGGTAAAGACGGCAACATTGAATTTTCGCCTGACATTTTTAAGAAATTTTATAAGAACAAAAAAGCTAATAAAAAATAAGAATGCCTTTTAATAAATAGTCTTGCATCTGAAATAATTATCATTTACCTTTTCGCACTAAAAAATTAAAAATGAAAAAAACAATAATTGCTGCAAGTTTGCTATCTATTATTGCCATTAGTTGTAATGATAGTGAACCAAAAAAAGAACAAACTACACCCGCTGTAGATGCAAGTAAAACAGAAACAACTTCTACTACTGCCGAAACATCTGCAACTACTGTAGTTTTAGATTCTGCCACTATAATGAAAAACTGGATGGCTTACAGCACTCCAGGCGATATGCATACAATGATGAAAAGTTGGGACGGAACCTGGGATGCCGAAATTACCATGTGGCATGCACCCGGGGCTCCTCCGGAAACTACAAAAGGCAAAACCACTAATAAAACCATAATGGACGGCCGTTACCAAATTAGCAATCACAGTGCTTCTATGATGGGTATGCCTTTTGAAGGCATGGCCACATTGGCTTATGATAATGCAAAGAAAAAGTTTATCAGCACCTGGATTGACAATATGGGAACCGGCATTATGAATATGGAAGGTAGTTGGGATGAAACTTCTAAATCGTTAACCTTAACCGGTAAAAGTATTGACCCAAGCGCAGGTACCGATAAAACAATGGACATGAAAGAAGTGTTTAAAATTATTGACGACAAACACCAGTTAATGGAAATGTATGGTCCCGGCCCCGATGGTAAAGAATTTAAAATGATGGAAATTAAATATACCCGTAAGTAAGGGGTTAAATCTGTATTTTTATGCCTCACCTTTTTTCAAGGTGAGGCTTTTTATGTCGAACAAACCCACACTTATTTATTGCTACGATGCCTATTGCGGATGGTGTTATGGCTTTAGCCCAATTATAAAAAAAATTGCGGATGAGTATAAAGATAAATTGGTTACTGAAGTTTTAAGTGGGGGAATGATACTGCCCGAAAAGCAAGTGCATATTAGTGCAAGTGCCGGCTATATTGCAGAAGCATATTTAAGAGTAGAAGAATTAACCGGTATAAAATTTGGAACCGATTATCTGTGGCATATCAACAACCCCGATGATAGTGATTGGTACCCTCACTCCGAAAAGCCAGCCATTGCCATGTGTATTTTTAAAGAATACTATCCCGAGAGGGCTGTGGAATTTGCTGCCGACCTACAGTATGCACTGCACTTTGAGGGCAGAGATCTTACCGACGATGAAGCCTATCGGCATTTACTGGAAAAATATAGCATTCAGCCCGAAGCCTTTTATGGAAAACTACATAGCGAAGAATATAAAGAAATGGCCTATTACGAATTTTCATTAATGAAACAATTGCAGGTAACAGGTTATCCATGTGTATTTATTCAAACCGGTGAACTAAAATTTGTAATGGTAGCCAGGGGCTTTACTTCTTATGAAGATTTGAAACAAAGAATGGAGGCGGTATTGTTGGAAAACAATTAAAAAATTTTCTGCAACTTTAAAATCACATTAATTTTTCCGAAACTTTACTGTATAAAAAAACACAAAGCAAAAAAGGCAAATGCTTCCACTTTGTGTTCTTTTAAAATCTTTCCTGCAAAGCAGATAAAGAAATTATTTCTCTTTCTTTTCACCACCGTCTCTTTGTGGACGAAGGCTTGGTTCAATTTCGTTTTGCCATTTTGCAAATTGCTCTGCGGAAAAAATATTTTTGAGTTTGGCATCTCTTTCATCGCCCATTTGTTTGCGTATTTGCATCATTTCTTCCCTATCGGGTCTATTACCACTTGCAAATATTTCTTCCATCTTTTTTTGCTGGGCGGTATAAAAATCAATCAAAATAACTTTTGCACCTGAACGTACCGATTCACTCGGCTTTATTCCGGCCTCAATTTTATCGAGGGCTATTTTTACTCTTTCATCCACGCTCATGCGTTGAGGACCTTGAGCAATTGCAGAACCTGCCATCAAAAAAAAGGAGGTTGCCAATACTAATATCTGTTTTTTCATTTTAAAATATTTGGAGAGTGAATATATAATTATTTTTTTGATTTTGGAGATTTTATATCGGCTCTTTTATGTCTCATTATATCAAAAAAATTTGAATCAAATTTTTGCTTCTGCGATT
Source organism: Chitinophagaceae bacterium UBA2793 (assembly GCA_002352045.1). Taxonomy (GTDB): domain Bacteria; phylum Bacteroidota; class Bacteroidia; order Chitinophagales; family Chitinophagaceae; genus Ferruginibacter. Next base: position 11,899 of record DEHT01000084.1, read on the forward strand.
CGTTACAAATTTCTCTTACTTTTTTATAATACGATAGCATTGAAAGATCGAGTGCTTTTTGTCGTTCCGAAGAACGAATTACAGCTTGTTGCAATGCACTGTCCGAATAATTATTGCTTGCCAAAAATTTCATTCTCTTTTCCTTTTCTACAAACAAACTATCGAATAGTGGTTTGGTTTCAATTTTGTTAAGGTCGGCAAGGCTATCGTATTGTTTTAATTGTGCATCGGTGAATTTAAGCTCATCCTTTAGGTATTTGCCTACATAGGCTTTTCTATCCATAGGCATTTCTTTGTGAAAATTTCTTTTTTTCATTAATGTAAAATTGAAAATGATACCGGCAATATTTGCCAGCAGCAGTAGAACAATTATAAACACCAATGCTTTATTTGTTTTAGGCCTTGTGGTTATCATGGCTGTTGCTTATTTTCTATATCAAACAATGAGGTGGCAGTATTAATAGAGTATCCGTCGTTTATTAGTACCTGGTTATCAAAAACCATCTTATCAGCAACTTCGTTGGATGCAGTATGCATCATCCAAAAATTAATGATTAATACAAGTGCTATTGCAGGAAATGCAACAATAGGCTTAGTTAAAAAGCCAATGGCTCTTTCCCAGTAAGTTGCCTGTTCTCTTTCCCTGTTCATTCGTGCATGTATCCTGGTAAGTAAAAATGGAGCAGGCATAGCCTTGTCGGCAGCGTCCATACTGTTGATGGTTTCTTCTACCATTTTATCCAATTTATTTTTTTCCATTTTGTTGCAAATAATAGTTTTCCAAAATTTTTTTCAACCCGGTTTTAGCTCTCACCATCAGGGCTTCCACAGCAGCAACACTCATTTGTAATATTGCAGCTACTTCGTTATAAGATAGACCCTCTATTTTATGCAGTGTAAATACAAGCTGCTGCTTTTGGGGTAATTGTTTAAGTGCTTTAAAAAGTTGGGCCGCTTTTTCTTTATTATCGAGGCTTGCGCCGGGATGATAAAAACTTACCGGTTCTTCCTCTTCTCTCAGCGAAAAAACTCTTTTCAATAATCCACCATACTTAGCCCTCTTTTTTGTTTTTACAAAATCCAATGCCTTGTTGACGGCTATTCTATAAATCCAGGTACTTAATTGAGCATTGCCTTTAAAATTATCCATTTTTTCATATACCTCTATAAACACTTCCTGCGTTATATCTTCTGCGTCGGGTTCATATTGCACAATGTTTAAAACAGCATTATAAACCATGCCCTGGTATAGCTCCACTATTTCTGTAAAAACAGACGTGTCGCCATTGTTGATTCGTTCGTTAATGTTAGCCTGGTTCAAAAATTCAATTATTAAAATGCCTAAATTAATCTTTTTAAACCAAGCCAACTAACTACTAAGTAATCGAATTAAAAACCCGGACCACCCGGGCCGCCGGGGCCGGGGTTTCCCATTCCACCCGGGCCAAACCTTGGTCCATGATCACTATCGGAGGAACTTGTTTTTTTAGCAGTGCCAAAATTTTTCAGGCTGTACGTAAATGTTAGCATAAAGTATTGTTGCAGCACAAGGCTTCTTGAGTCAACAATTCCTTTTTCATCTACAGTACGGGTAATTGCCTGGTTTTGTTTCAGCAAATCAAACACTGAAAGTTTTAACTCGCCTACCCGGTTTTTCAAAAATTTCTTTCCAATGGCTGCATTCCACAACCAAAAGTTTTGGTTTAAACCATCACTCAAACCACTATATGATTGGTTGGTTACATCGTTTTGAATAAACCATCCTTTTTTATTCAATAAATTTAAAGTTGCACCGGCCGATTGATATACATAGTTGTTATTTGCGGCCACAGTACTTTTTGTGTTATTAAAACTTGCGTTATAGTTTACATTAAAATCAATATACTCACTTATGTTACTGGCAATTACTGCTCCTGCATTAAATACTTTGTTATCGGTATTTGTTTTTGCATTGTTTACCATGCCTGGTAGTTTTGAATAAGTAAAGCCGGTATTAATATTAATGTTCGACTTTATGAATTTTAATGGCATACTATACGTAAAAAAGCTACGCAAACTTCTGTAGCCATCCACATTTACCGGCCTTGAAAGTTGTGTGCCTGGTGCCAATATTAAACCCTGCCCTACCTGTGTAGAATCGGTAACAATAATGGTGCTATTTGCTATATAATTATTAGCCGTTTGGCCAAAGAAATTTGCAAAAAAACTATGCCCTGTTTTGGTATTGGTAAAAGTATATCCGCCTCCCAAAAAGTGAGTTGTGCTTTGCTTTAGTTCGGGGTTACCAACACTTACTCTTAATGGGTTACTCAAATCATATACATCCTGCAATTGATTTACGCTCGGAAAGTTTACACCCGCACGATAAAACAATCGAACACTGTTTTTTGCATTGAACTTTTTACGAAACATTGCATTGGGAAGTATGTTTGAAAAATTTTGTTTTATAGAAGAGATGGTAGGAAATACTCTTTCACTTTCCAGTTGTGTAGTTTGCACATTAAACCCAACAGCGTATTGGGCATCACGGCTTTCTACATAGCGGTAAGTAATGCCACCTCTATGAGTGGTAACAGTATTGTCAAACCTGTTTGATAAAGCACTATCGAAAACGGAGTATTTTATTCCATCATAATTAAACGCCTGTTGATCGGCCTTATTTTTTTGAATAGTAGGGTTGTATTCAAATTGTAACTGACCTTTTTTACCTAATGGTTCTACATAAGCAATGTTGGCACCATAGGAATTGTTGTTGGTTAGGTTATCATTATACCTGTCCTGTGTAGAATCTATAATGGAGTAAGGGTTGTACGAGAAAAAACGATAGTCGCCCTGGGTTATAATGTCGGCTTCATTTCTGGAGTTAGTTGTATTGAATCCAATAGACAACACCCTTCTTTCCTTAGCAAAATTGTGACGATACATAATGTTGTTTCGCAAATTGTATCCTTTTCTTTCGGCATCGGTAAGCACATTGCTATTGCTGGTAGAATCGCCGGTTGCATAATAATTTTCTAAATACGATAGCGTGTTTGAGTTATTTCCCTGGAAACTTAGGCTGGGTATATATGTAATGCTGTTGCGGTTGTCAATTTTATATTCCCAACGCATGTTTATACGGTGATTATAATTTTTGCTATTCGACAAACTTTGCTGATCGGTAAAAATATTTACACTGTCTGTAAAAGTTTCAGTATTACTCAATGCGTCGTTACTGTTGCTACTTTGGTTGTAAAAATAGCTACCACTCATGGTAAGCTTTGTGCCAAACTTGTTGCTATAGTTAATCCCCAATGCATTGGTTTTACTAATACCTGCCGACTGGCCTACACTAAAATTATTGCCGCCACCAAAGCCTCCACGCATTCCACCGCCCATTCCTCCACGGTTTCCGCTACCACTGCTGGTTAAACCCAATAAATCCTGTGCACCAAAGTTTTGTTGATTTATATTATTAAAGTTTCCTACAAAAGAGAGCCTGCGGTCGCCATTAAAAAAGCTTACATTACCACCGGCAGCATATCTTTCATCGGTGCCATAGCCGGCATATATTCTACCAAATTGGCCATTTTTAATGCCCGATTTAGTAACCACATTAATTGCTTTTACGGTATTGCCATCATCCACACCGGTTTGCTGAGCCTGGTCGCTCAGGCGGTCGAATACCTGTATTTTATCTACCACTTCGCTGGGTAAATTTTTCAAAGCTGCTGAAGCATCGTCGCCAAAAAAATCTTTACCATCAATGGTTACTTTTTTTACCTGCTCGCCCTGGGCGGTTACTGTACCATCCCGGTCAACAGTAATGCCAGGCATTTTTTTAATAAGGTCTTCGGTAGTAGCATCGGGGTTTACTTTAAACTGGCTTGCACTAAACTGTGCCGTATCGCCTCTTTGAGTTACAGGCGAAGCTCTTGAAATTACAGTAACTCCGGTTAAGTCCTTACCCTGCCTGTCCACCGCTACTGATCCCAAATCTTTTTTAAACTCATTAGCTTTTAAACTAAATAATGTTACATACTGCTGATAGTTGATAAAATCAACTGTTACTATAAAATTGTCCTGTGCCGATGCTGAAAATTCAAAATTTCCTGTTGCATTGGTAACCATCCGGCTCACTATGCTACTGTCTTTTTGCAACAATAATGAAACGGTAGCACCGTTCAGGGGTTTTCCATCGGTTTTATCTGTAGCTATACCTTTGATAGTTACGGGGGTTTGGGCAAAGCCCACGATTGCCGCTAAAGAAAAAACAATCGTTAATAAAGCTGTTCTTATCATAAAAATTTAATTCGTTCAGCAGGGTTAGACGATTTGTTGTAAAAAAACCTTCGCTCCAGAGGATCCTTTTTTGTTAAAAGGAGGTTAACAACTTTAAACAGTTATTTTTTAAGCATATTGGCCTAAATTGCAGCCCTGATTTAAAAAACAGATTATGGAGTATAATAAAATAGTAGCAGTTACCGGCTTAAGCGGTTTATATGAATTGGTTTCATCTAAAGCCGATGGCGGTATTGTTCGCTCGCTTGAAGACCAAAGCAGTAAATTTGTAAGCAACAGGGTTCATAATTTTTCTCATTTGGAAAGTATTGAAATTTATACCAGCAATGAAAATGTAAATCTTGCAGAAATATTTGCAGCCATGCAGGCAAGCAAAGAAAGCCGCCCAGATGCAAAAGCTGACAATAAAGCTTTGAAAGCTTATTTCGAAAAGGTATATCCAACTATGGATTTTGAAAGGGTTTATGCAAGCGATATGAAGAAAATGGTAAAATGGCTCGATATACTTAGCAAAGCTGGTATTGAAATTAAAGTAGCCGAACCTGGTGAAGCCGATGAAAACACTGCAGAAGAAAAGCCTGCTGTAGCCGAAAAGAAAACTGCAAAAACCGCTGCAGCCAAAAACACTGCTGCACCCAAAAGCAATGCGCCCGCAAAAAAAATAAATGCGCCACGCAAAATGGCTTAATAACTTTTTATAATTTTAAAATAGTCAACAATCACACACCGGTTGTTGACTATTTTTTTTCGCTTCTCTTTTTTCAGTTTTTCGTTTACCGTTTGGCGTTGCACGAAGCTCGTGGCTCAAAGCCTGTTTTCGTTATAGCTTCGTATCTTTATAGACTGTAAAATTCATCACCAAATCACCAAATCACCATTAATGTACAGCGCCGATATAAAAAAACTTCCCCGAACTTTTTTACCCCAGGATTTTACCGTTACCGATTGGGATACCCTGCAACCTTATTTCCAGAATTTACTGGATAGAAATATTACCGACAGGGCATCGCTGGAGCAATGGCTCATAGACCAAAGCGAATTGGAAGCTGCCCTAAACGAAGATGCCTGCTGGCGTCAAATTAAAATGACCTGCGATACCGAAAACAAATCTTTGGAAGAAGCATTTACCTATTTCTGTATGCACATTCAGCCACAGGTGCAGCCCATGGCCGATGCGTTGAATAAAAAATTAATAGCTTCGCCTTTTTTAAAAGAGCTCAACCAGCAGGAATATCAAACCTACTTACGCAGCATTCGCAAAAGCATTGAACTGTTTAGAGAAGAAAACATTCCGCTACAAGCCGAACTTTCGGTATTACAACAACAGTATGGGCAAATAACAGGAGCCATGATGGTAACCGTTGACGGTAAAGATTATACTTTGCAGCAAGCGGCTAAATTTTTAGAAAACCCCGATAGAAAAATAAGAGAAGAAGTGTATCATAAAATACAACTTCGCCGCCTGCAGGATAAAGAAAAACTCAGCGAGCTCTACGATAAATTAATTGAGCTTAGAAACCGGGAAGCAAAAAATGCCGGCTTTGAAAATTACACCGATTACCGCTTTAAAGAATTGGGCCGTTTTGATTATGGCAAAGAAGACTGTTTTCGGTTTCACGATGCGGTAAAACAATATGTACTTCCTTTAGTAAATCAAATTTATAAAAACAAGCAAACAAAACTAGGCTTAAGTAATCTTCGCCAATGGGATTTGGATGCAGAGCCCCAGGGACAGCTACCGCTACGTCCATTTAAAACAGGCGATGAGTTGTTGCAAAAATCTATTGACTGCTTTACCAGGCTGCAACCATTTTTTGGCGACTGCTTACAAAAAATGAAAGCTTTGAATCAGCTCGATTTGGAAAGCCGCAAAGGCAAAGCACCCGGTGGATACAACTGTCCTTTAGCAGAAACCGGAGCCCCTTTTATTTTTATGAATGCCGCCGGACAAATGCAGGATGTAACCACTATGGTACACGAGGGCGGACATGCCGTACATTCTTTTTTAGCACACCCCTTACCGCTCAATGGTTTTAAAGAATACCCCATGGAAATTGCCGAAGTAGCCAGCATGGCTATGGAACTATTTAGCATGGATTATTGGGATAGCTTTTTTGATAGTGCCGATGATTTAAAAAGAGCCAAAGAACATCAGTTAGAAAGGGTAATTTCCATTTTTCCATGGATTGCCATTATTGATAAATTTCAACATTGGGTGTACCAAAATGCCGGCCACAGTCCACAGCAAAGAACCGATGCCTGGAACCAAATTTTAAACGAATTTAAAGATGATGTAATTGATTACAGTGGCTTAGATGAATACCGCAGCAATGCATGGCAAAGGCAATTGCATTTATACGAAGTACCATTTTATTATATTGAATATGGCATAGCACAGTTGGGAGCCATCGGCATGTGGATGCAGTACAAAAATAATCCGCAACTGGCATTAGATAATTATTGCAATGCATTATCCCTTGGCGGCACCAAAACCTTGCCCGAATTGTACAAAGCAGCAGGAATAGAATTTGATCTTTCTCCCCAAAAAATTAAAGTATTGATGGAGTTTGTACAAGCAGAAATGAAGAAATTGATGAAGTAGGCGTTTTAATAATAACCATTTTTGTTGTTTCCTTTTCTGTGAAGAGGAATATTGTATTGGGCATGTAGTAAATTCTTGTTTCTTTTCGGTTGAACTGTTATTCTATAATGATTAATACATTTTTAAAAGTAGATGTATTCTTTACATTCTGTTCTACTGTTTATTCCTCATTATTTACATTTGCTCTTAATAAATTTACACATGTACAATACTACTATGGTAAAAGAAATGGAAGCTGCTACACAAAACTGGCTGGCCAATGTGCAACCTACCGTTGACAATATTGAAGCACTTCGAAATGTACTTCGCTTCCATGAGCACAGGTATTATGTATTGAACAATCCCTTGATTACCGATTTTGAATACGATACCCTTTATAAGCTGCTGGAAAAATTTGAAATTGAAAACCCACAAAGCATTACAAAAGATTCGCCTACGCAAAGAGTGGGAGCCGGGCTCATTAAAGATTTTCCCAAAAAGCAACACCTGGTGCCCATGCTATCTTTGGAAAACTCTTACAATGCCGAAGACCTGCTGGATTGGGACCGCAAAGCTCGTGAGCTAAGCAAGCTGGATAGTATTGAGTATTGTGCCGAACCAAAATTTGACGGTGCCAGCATTTCGGTTGTTTACGAAAATAATCAATTGTTTTGCGGCGTTACCCGAGGCGATGGTGAAACCGGCGACGACATTACACCCAACATTAAACAAATAAGAACTTTACCACTTTCGGCTGCGTTTAACCGTTATGGCATTGAACAAATTGAAATAAGGGGCGAAGTGCTAATGAATAAAACCAATTTTAAAAAATACAACGATGCAATTATGGAGGAAGGTTTACCTCCATTGGCCAATCCTCGCAATGCCGCCGCCGGAAGCCTTCGCATAAAAGACAGTAAAGAAGTGGGCCGCCGAAACCTCGAGGCCTTTTTATATCATGTAAGCTACATCAGTAAAATTGAAACAGATGCGCTTGTTCCACTTCCCACCACTCATAGCGGTATGCTTCAAATGCTTTGGGAGCTTGGCTTTCGCAGCCCACAAAACGAAATGAAAGTGCTAAAGGGTATTGAAGGTATTATACAGTATGTAGCAGAATTTGAAAACAAAAGAGATAGCCTGCCCTACGAAATAGACGGCATGGTTATAAAAGTAAACGACCTTAACCTGCAAGAGCAGTTGGGCATCACTTCACATCATCCCCGCTGGGCCATTGCTTATAAATTTAAAGCCAGGCAAGCCAGCAGTAAGTTGTTGGGAGTAGAGTTTCAGGTAGGTAGAACGGGTGCTGTAACACCGGTTGCAAAAATTCAACCCGTACAGGTAGGCGGTGTAACGGTTAGCAGCATTAGTATTCACAACGAAGATTACATTAAAGAAAAAGACCTGAAGCTGGGCGATAAAATTTTAATTGAAAGAAGTGGCGATGTAATTCCACAAATTGTAAAATCGTTGGCAGAGCTAAGAGATGGTACTGAAACCGAAATTGTGTTTCCTCGTACTTGCCCTGTATGCAACCATACATTGGAAAAGCCGGTTGAAGAAGCCGTATGGCGATGCAGTAATATTAATTGTGAAGCACAGGTAGTGGAACGCATCATACATTTTGTAAGTAAAGATGCCATGGACATTCGCAGCTTTGGAGAAGCCAATGTTCGCAAGTTTTATACTTTGGGATTGTTGAAGAATGTTCCTGAAATTTACACCCTCAATTTTACAGAAATAGGCAAACTGGAAGGTTTTGGACAAAAATCTTTAGACAATTTAAAAACTGCCATCGAAGCAAGTAAAACCCAGCCATTACATCGGCTTATTTATGGATTGGGCATTCGCTATGTGGGCGAAACCACTGCTAAAACCCTTGCCCAAAAAGTAAACAACCTGTTAGAATTTAAAAATTTTTCGCAGGAGCAATTGCAGCAATTAGATGATGTAGGCGTAAAAGTGGCGGCAAGTATTCATGCTTTTTTTAGTGATGAGGAGAATGTAAAAATGCTGGAAGCCTTGCAACAATTGGGTCTAAATATGAATTCGGCAAAATCAATTAGTACCGATGGCAACCTTAGCGGGCAAACTTTTTTATTTACCGGCACTTTACATAAATTAAAAAGAAGCGATGCCGAAGCTATGGTAGAAGCCAATGGCGGAAAAATTTTGAGCGGGGTAAGCAGCAAGTTAAACTTTTTAATAGTGGGTGAAGATGCAGGAAGTAAATTGGAAAAAGCAAAAAAAATTCCGGCTATTAAAATACTCTCCGAAGATGATTTTTTAAAAATGCTACCAACTTAGTAAATAATATTTTATTTTTATAAACTCACGTTTACCAGCATACCGAAACCGGCAAGATGCTTTGATCACAGTAAATAAAAAACAATGATTAAAAAAAATTCCGGCGAAACCTGGAAACAAATGCAGTTTGCAGGGTACAAAAATCTTCGTAAAAAGTATGCAGTATCCAATTTAGGGAGAGTGGCCAGTTATTCTGATGACATTTTAGCCGATGGCAAGTTACTTGCCGGTTCCACTACATCGGGCTATCATACGCTCAACCTGCATATTGATGGTAGCAATGGCACCATTTATATTCACAGGGAAATGGCCAAACTTTTTTGCAACAAAAAATCACCTAAGCATAAATATGTAATTCATTTAAATCACAAAAAGGCCGACAATCACTACAAAAATCTACAATGGGCCAACGATGATGAAATGAATAGTCATCAGCAAATGAGTCCCAATAAAATTGCTTTTAAAAAGCGGCAGGCCAATAAAACAAAAGGGCTCAAGCTGGGTTTAAGCCAGGTGAAATCAATAAAAGATACCATTCATAACCCCAAGCGTAAACTTACCTTTAAGCAAATAGCCGCCAAATTTGGCGTTAGCGAAATGACAATTTACCGTATTAAAAGTGGTGAAAATTGGAGTTCGGTTTAATCTAACCGTTAGCTTATCGAACAACTAGATTAAACAAAGACTCAACTGACAGATGAACATATTGATAGAAACAGAACGACTAATTTTAAGAGAATTAGAATACACAGACGAAAATGATTTATTCGAAATGGACTCTGGTCCGGAAGTTCATTTGTTTATCGAAAACAATCCTGTGAAATCAATTGACGAAATACAAAAAGCAATTAAAATGCTTAAAGAGCAATACGTGGAAAATGGAATTGCTCGTTGGGCAGTGGTTGACAAGTTATCAAACGAATGTATTGGTTGGTCGGGATTAAAGTATTTTAACGAACAGATAAATAATCACAAGAATTTTTACGAACTCGGTTATAGATTTAAGAAAAAACATTGGGGCAAAGGTTTTGCCACTGAATCATCAATTGCAGTATTGAACTATGGATTTAAAAACTTGGGCGTTGACACAATTTTTGCAATAGCCGACCCTAATAATGTAAATTCAAAAAAGGTGTTGACTAAGTTGGGTTTTCAATTTCAAGAAACTTTTGACTATGAAGGAGACCCAACAGATTGGTTTGAATTGAAAAAAACAATTTGGGAAAACAAATAATCCAAAACGCTAACAAGGTTATGCCAAAAGCGGCGCTGAATGATTTTGATTAGGTAATTGTGCATAGGTTTAGTTTTCGTTCTTCGTCTGAACTTTTATACCAAACCCCAGCTTCAGCAATACCCCAACCAATGAGCGCATGCAATTGAATCATTTTAATTTATTTTGTATGGTATTTAAAATAAATTACCAATGATTACAAAAAATATACTCCGCTTTTTAACTTCCATAAAAAAGAATAATAATAAAGTCTGGCTCGATGCCAACCGGGCTTTGTACGATATCAGTAAAGAGGAATTTATTGCCGAAGTAGACCAAGTATTAAAAGGCATTTCCGGCTTTGACCCGTCATTTGTACACCTCAATGCCAAAGATTGCATATTTCGCCTGAACCGGGATGTACGTTTTAGTAAAGAAAAACATCCATACAAAACCAACTTTGCTGCCTACTATAACCCTGCGGGCAAAAAAGGTGATGGGGCTGGCTATTACATGCATATAGAACCGGGAAAAAGTTTTATAGCCGCTGGCATTTGGCAGCCACCTACAGAGCATCTTGCAAGAATTAGACAGGAAATAGACTACAATGCCGATGAGTGGATAAAGTTGGTAAGCGATAAAAAAATAAAAAAGGCATTTAGCGAGGGGTTTGATAAATCCCAGGTTTTAGTAAGGGCTCCTAAGGGTTATGAAGAAAGCAACCCGGTTATAGCATTTTTAAAAATGAAAAATTTTGTAATCAGCAATAGTTTTACCGATGAAGAGTTGCAGGATAAACAATTTGTAAAAAAGCTGGTCAACTGTTTTGAAGCTGCCAAACCTTTTATTGATTTTATCAATCGGAGTGTGCATTAAAAAATAAAAGAGCCCCGATCCAATACCCGGGGCCCTGGTTGTCCTGTAGTGCCTAACAAAAAGAGGTAACAGTTCAATATATCATCGAACAAGTATAAATAATTTCAAAATAAACCCTTGGAACTAACAAATGCAGCATGGTTGGCATCATAGTGTATGCCTCCAGGATGTATGGTTTCTTTACTTAGGTTTAAGAAAATCAACCGGTAAGCAATGGTTGATTTTCAGGATATATAAGCGAAAGTTTTGCACTTTTATTGCAATACTTTTTGGGTAATGATAAATATTTTTTTTACCTATATTTAATTAATCTCATCAATGTTACTATTACGCATACCCGAAAATAATAATTAGGATTTTTGCTATCGTATTTCTTCTATAATACTGCTATAACTTTTACTGTTCATTAAAAAAAAATGGCCGAGAGGCCATTCAGTTAATTTAGTCAATCACTCCTTCCTTTATTTCGGTCCAAAGCTCCCGATAGCATTTGGCTGCATAACTACTGTTAGCAAACTCCATAATGGGCGATTTGTGCACCCCCATTTTTTCAACATCACTTAGGTAAGGTACATAGTTTTGAAAAAAACGTTTGTCTTTGTACAACTCCTGCATTATTTCGTTGTGCATATTTTTTCTAAGATCTACCATGGTAAAAAAGCACATCATTTTGCTGAGGTCGAGGTCTTTTTCTTTAAAGTAATCCTTAACCATGTGATAAGTGCGTATTGAAAGGGTAGTAGGTATCACGGGCATCAATACAATATCGGCTGCATTAAAAATATTTTCAGAAAGTGCTGAAAATCCCGGAGGGCAATCAATAAAAACAAAATCGTAATCTTTATCCAGTTGCTTCAAAACCGTTTTCAACCTTCCTTTGTTTCCTTTCATTTCATCGAGCATTATATCAAAGCTTTTGGCTGAGTTGTCGGCCGGAATCACATCGAGCATTTCAAAATCGGTTGACATTATAGCGTTCTCCAAATCGGCATCCTTGGTAATTAATTTTTTTATTCCAGGATGAGCTTTTGGTTTTACCTTGTAATAAAAAGAGGAGGAGCCCTGGGGGTCTATATCCCATAACAATGTTTTAAACCCATCTGCAGCGGCCAGGTAAGCAAAGTTTACACAAGAGGCGGTTTTACCTACGCCGCCTTTCAAGTTGTACAAAGCAATCACAATCATATAACTGATTTTTTGGTTTGAAATAGCTGGTTTAATTCTTCGCATCTGTTTAATGCGTAGGAAAGGAAAGATAGTAAATAATTTAATTATATGGCTGATGCAATTGTTTTACCGGTGCTACGATTGCTTATTGCTTCAACAAACCTTCTATTTAAATTGCTATCCATTTATCAAATTGGTTATTAATAAACACACAAAACTATTATCTTGTACACTCTACTTTTTTAAAACAACCATGGTATGATACAATTAGTAAAAAAGCCTTTTCCGGCTATAATTATGATGGGTATTGCTTTGAACAGTACTGCCCAAACCAAAGAATTATCCAACGAACAGTATTTTAAAGGAAACCTTAAAGGCATAACACAAGCATTGCCTATGGCTACCCGCTGGATTGATAATAACAATGTTATCATTATGAGAGATGGTAAACAATTTATATTGGAAGCAAAAAAAGGTACAGAAAGAGAGGCAACCGATGCCGATAGAAATGTAGGTAAAGTAGCTGAAACTCCAAAGCCATTTATAAAATCGAAAAATATTTTTATAAAAGTAAACGATGCAGAAGTACAGCTTACCAACGACGATGCTTTGGAAGTAAACCCCACCATAAGCCCCGATGGCAACTATGTGGCCTACACTAAAAACAATGATTTATATACCGTAAATATTTCAACCAAAAAAGAAACACGCCTTACCAATGATGGCAGCGAGCTTATTTTAAATGGTTATGCAAGTTGGGTATATATGGAAGAAATTTTGGGCAGGGCCAGCCGATACAAAGCTTTTTGGTGGAGCCCCGATAGTAAGCAGTTAGCTTTTTTTCGAAGCAATGATACCGAGGTACCCGAGTTTGTAATGACAGACGGTGAAGGGCATCATGGATATGTTGAAAAAATGCGCTACCCCAAAGTAGGCGACAAAAACCCCGAAGTAAAAGTAGGCATAGTAAAACCCGAAGGGAGCAATATTGTTTGGAGCGACTTCAATGAAAAAGACGACCAGTATTTTGGCATGCCTTATTGGAAACCCGATGGCAGCAGCTTACTGGTACAATGGATGAATAGAAAACAAAACAAGTTAGTAGTGTATGCTGTAAATATTGCTACCGGAACAAAGGCTCCTTTTTACAGTGAAGAACAAAAAACCTGGATTAGTTTAGATGAGAGCGATAGAATTCAATTTTTAAAAAATGGGAAAGGCTTTTTGTTGCAAAACGATGCCCTGGGTTGGAATCATATTTACTATTACGACATAAATGGTACCCTTATTAATACGGTTACTAGTGGACGTTTTACGGTAACCGGTATTAGATATGTAGATGAGAATAAAGGAATAGTATATTTTACAGCACGCAGCAAAGAAAATACTGCCCATACCGATTATTACAAAGTGAACTTAACGGGTAAAAATTTACAGCGCCTAAGCTTTGGTGATTACAATCACAGCATTACAAGTATATCGCCGGATGGTTCATATTTTGTAACCAATTACAGTAATTCGGGTACGCCAACCCGTAGTGCCCTGGTAAGCAATGCCGGAAAAATTATTAAAGAACTCGGCGACAGCAAGGGTGCTGAGTTTGCAGATTATCATTTGGCCAAAACAGAATTGATTCGAGTGAAAAGCGATGATGGATTGTATGAATTGCCCATGAAAGTAACCTGGCCATTAAATATGGACAAGTCAAAAAAATATCCGGTATTAGTTTCTATTTATGGTGGACCAAATTCAACCGGAGTTTGGGATTCATGGTCGCTTTCTGGCACACAACAATTTTATGCTAAGGAAGGATTAATACAGGTTTCGATGGATCACCGAGCCAGCGGCCATTTTGGGAAAGAAGGCGTAAATTATATGTATCACAACCTGGGCTTTTGGGAAACCAAAGATTATAGCACTATGGTAAAATGGTTAATTGCCAATGGCAATGCCGATGCTTCTAAAATTTGCATCACCGGCTTTAGCTACGGAGGTTATATGAGTTGCTATGCCATGACCTATGGTGCAGATGTATTCACTCACGCCATGGCAGGAGGTAGTGTTACCGATTGGACCTTGTACGACTCTCATTACACAGAAAGATTTATGGGAACCCCTGCCGATAATGCAGAAGGATATAAGACAAGTTCGGTATTTACACATTTAAATAAGTACAAAGGCAATATGCAAATTGTACATGGTGTAATTGATGAAAATGTACACATGCAAAACAGCCTGCAACTCATCAGCAAACTACAGGATGCTAAAAAAGATTTTGAATTAATGGTTTATCCAACCGGCCGCCACGGCTGGGGCGGAAATAAAGGGGCACATTTTCAAAACTTAAAAACAAAATATATCTACAAATATTTGTTGGAAAAAGAAGTGCCTGCAGGCCTTTTGAGATAATGAGAGAATATTTTTATAAACCGAAGCCGCTCAATGTTGAGCGGCTTCTTCGTTTTATTAGGCTGATTTTTTTTGTAATTTCTTTTTTAAACCGAGGTAGTCAATAAAATAAATCATTCGTACACTCAAACTATTAAACTGGTTTCCCTGTATAGTTTTGCCCAGGTTGCTGAAATAATTTTTTTCAAAACTTCGGCTAAAGTTTTCGCCAATATCTTTCCACACTACACTTAAAAAACTTCCCTGTGCAAACTGCCAGTTATAAACCAGGTCGGCGCTCATAAAATTAAAATTTTGCCGCCTGTTTTCGTTGTATGCAGTGGTAGGCGTTTGTAAATTGCCTCGCTCATTCAGCTCGTAAAACTGTAAGGGATTTACTTTGCTCCAGTAATGCCTTAACCTAAGCGTAAGCCCCATTTTATTATTGAAGCTATATTTAAAGTTCATTACTTCTTCAATGCTTGCAATATCTCTTCTTGCAAATATTACGGTATCGGTTTTTGCATCGGCCCAACCCACACCATTGTGATTGTGTGAAAAATTAATGTTATTATCAATTGTAAACTTACTGTTGAACTGTTGGCGCAGTTGCAAGCCAATTTCTTTGTAAAAGAAATTAAACAAGCCGCCGGTTCGGGCAAAAGTATTAATGCCCCAGTAAAATTTTTTTCCTCCATTGCTTTCATACCAAAGGCCGCCGCCAAAGTTTCCTTTATTTTTCAATACTTTTCCGGCATAGCGTGGTTCATAAAAGTCGTTGAAATTACTATTGGCACTTAGTGAAAACCCTGCCCACCACAATTTTTTCGATTGTACACTGCCGTTAATATTGGTGCCGGCATTTTGAAACATCATATCTTTTCTTTTCAAAGCATCCATTGGCGTTACCAACCTGCTGTGCCAAACATTGTAGTTAAGCCGCATTTGGGCAAACCATTGTTGTTCTTTTGGTTTTAGCCAGTTGTACCCTACCCACAGCCCATGCTCCAAAAAATTGTTATTGGTAAAATATCCCATATCGCTTTTGTCGTACCGGTTATTATACAAATCCTGGTAAGCTCTAAAGTTTAAGCGACCACTGGTTTTGCCAAAGTAAATTCCATGGGCATAGCCATTTCTGTTTTTGCCCGGGCCCTTATCATTTATCATGCTTACACTTACATTACCACCAAGGTTCCATTTATTTTTTTTATCGTTGAGGTCAAATAAAAAGGCAGTTACATTGGCATCTTTTTCATTTCCACTTCTAAGCATATTTGTATTTACCAACGATATGCTGCTATTGTTTTTTAAAGTTTGGTCCAGTACAAATACATTATAATTAGTAAAAGGTTCTGTTTCAATTTTTCTTTTTTGGCCTGTGCTAAGGTTTTCAAAACTGGCATGCTGGCTATTGGTGATGGCGTTTAAAATACCAATTCCCAAACCGTTTTGAGTTCGTCCGCTAATTTTAGTTGCGTTAATAAGTTTTACCTGCTCGGGATTTTTATGCAGCTTTTCGGTATTGGGGTCAAATGCATTTTGGGCATCCCAGTATCCAAGTGGTTTGCTGCCCACACGGCCAATTCGCCTGCTGTAAAACAGGTTTCCTTTGTTAAACAATTCTGTTCCTTCTGTAAAAAAAGTTCTGTTTTCGTTGAACCTTACTTCAAAAGGCGAAAGGTTTAAAACCCTGTTATCGGTTTGTACCTGTCCAAAATCCGGTATCAAGGTCATATCAAGTGTAAAGGCCTGGTTGATGCCGTACTTTAAATCCATACCGCCATTAGCGGTAAGTTTGTTTACGGCAGGTTTGCCATTAGCCGCATCATCATGATTGAAGTAGGTAGAAAAATAAGGGGAAAACTGTAATCTTAGAGGAGGCTTAATATTTTCGAAGCCGGCAATAATTCCCGATTGAGTTAAAAATCCATTTACATTCGGGTCTATCGGTTGCCAAAACAATTGCTCCGCACTTTTTTGCCTTTTTCTTACAATATTAAGTCCCCAATCCTGAATATTTTTTTTACCAAAGCGAATGGCTGCATAAGGAATAAACATTTCAAAACTCCAGCCATCGGTTTGAATTTTTGCATTGCTCTGCCATACGGCATTCCAGCTAAAATCTTCTCCATTTTCACCGGTACTGGCTTTGGCATCCCATTGCTCGCCCAAGGGCGTAACAAAGTATTCAAACCCATTCAGCCGATCGTTGTAAGTATCAAAAATTACTCCGGCAAAATCATTATTACCAAAACCATCTCTTCCTTTTAATTCGGTTGTGATGCTGTCTTTATTTTTTTCGTAGAAGTAACCTCCAATATAAATTCCTTCATTGCTGTATAAAAAATATACTTTAGAAGGGTTAGCCCCTTCGGGCTTAAAAGCGATGGGTCTTAACGCAACAAAGCTATCGGCCAACGCTCCTGTTTTCCATTCGGGTTCAGTTAAATCTCCATCTATTTTAAAAACAGTATTGGTTTTTACAATTGTAATTTTTTTTTGAGGAATTTTTTGTTGTGCTTGAGCCCACTGGGCAGCACAAAGCAGTAACAGGCCAATGGCCCGGAGTTGAAAAAATTTCATGGCTATACTTTTTAGTGGCTATGTCATCACAATGTCATGACAGTACGAAATTAAACGTACATATATCTAAAAAGTTACCATTCATCAAAAGAAAATTTTATTGGGATTTTGTTAACAGCAGGAAATTTTATTGAACCACAAAAGTGATGGGTTGTTTACGATAAGCTTTTACGGCCCTGTTAAACTGAACTGCCGGCTCCCAGTTTGGAGATAGTTTTAGTACTCTAATAGCTTCTTTCTCCATTCCATACCCAACTCTATTGAGCGCTTCAATATTACTAAGGGAACCATCTTTGTCAACAATAAATCTTAGATACACGGTGTATTTGCCGTCAGGCGCCCTGTTGATTACCGGAACATTTGCATTCAAATGCCTGTACAAATGTTTTTTCCAACCTTCCATACTTCCGGGAAAGGTTGCTTCTTTTTCATAAATAAAGTTTCCTTTGATTTCGGAGCCGTCTTCATTGTATCCAATAACATTCTCACTATCTTTTTCTGCGTTATAATGGTATTCGGCTTTTAGTTTTCCGTTTTCATAATAGTGATACGCATATAATTTTTTGTGGTTGCTTAAATAAAAAGCAGAGTCTGCAATGGTTCCGTTTTGATTGTATCGTACAAAATAGCCAATTGGTTTGCTATTACCCGAATCGGCATAGCTGTATTTATTGGTAAGGTATTTTTTTAAAAGGTTATAACTTTTATAATGATATGCGGTGCCATCGTAATTTCTTTCAACACTTGTGCTGGCATGCTCTTTATCGGTTTTTTTCCATAAAGAATCATAGTAGGTTATTTCAACCTGCGCCATTAAGCCAAGGTTAAAAAATACCAACGCAATAATTAATAATAACTTTTCAGCTTTCATATTTAAACAAACAGGTCGTTAAACAATTCGCCGCCGGGTGTTACGGCGTACTTATCTAAATTAGTGATGCCTTCTTTTGCCAATACCTCTTCATCAATAAAAGCATTCCCACTACATTCCGTTGAACTTTTTGATAAAATTGCATAAGCTGCATCGGCCAATATTTCCGGCGTACGGCTCATTTTCATTAATGCTTCGCCGCCCAGTAAATTATTTACAGCCGCTGTGGCAATGGTGGTACGTGGCCACAAAGCATTGGCAGCAATATGGTATTTTTTTAATTCTGCCGAAAGACCAAGTGCAATCATGGTCATATTGTATTTGCTAATGGTATAAGCTAAATGGCCGGCAAACCATTTTAAATCCATATTGATGGGTGGCGATAAATTTAAAATGTGTGCATTGGTTCCTTTTTTTAAATGTGGAATACAAGCACGGCTCATCATAAAAGTGCCTCTTACATTTATATCGTACATTAAATCAAACCGCTTGGGCTCAGTTTGCTCGGTAGGCGTAAGGCTGATAGCCGATGCATTGTTGATTAAAATATCAATGCCACCAAATTTTTCTACCGTTTTATTAACCACATTTTGAATTTGCTCTTCAAAGCGAATATCGCATTGCACAGCCAGGGCTTTGCCACCTGCGGCTTCCATTTCGGCTGCAGCAGAAAAAATGGTACCGCCAAGTTTGGGATTTTCTTCTACGCTTTTACTGGCAATAACAATATTGGCGCCTTCGGCTGCCAGCTTTAATCCAATTGCTTTGCCAATACCACGGCTGGCGCCGGTGATGATGACGGTTTTATTTTTAAACATAGTAGTACTAATGTTTCGTTATAGTGATTGAAAATTTCAAAAAAAGGCACGGCGGCACAGCTTTTACAAATTCCACTTGTGCCGCAGCGCCATAGCGAACAATACTTAACCCAACACTGCTTCGTGAGTGATATTGGTATTGTACAATTTAGAAATGGGGCAATTGGCTTTTGCATCGGCAACGGCAGCAGCAAATTGTTCTTCATTAATGCCGGGAATGCTTGCTTTTACATTCAAATGCGATTCGGTAATACTGCCATCGGCCAATGTAATGTCGCAACGAGTTTCAATGCTATCCGCAGTAAAGCCTGCTGCATTTAAAACAAAACTCAACTTCATGCTAAAGCAACCTGCGTGTGCTGCTGCTACCAATTCTTCGGGGTTGGTGCCGGTACCTTCTTCAAAACGGCTGCTGAAAGAATATTGTGTTTTATCTAAAATATTGCTTTGGGTTGTTAAATTGCCTTTACCTTCTTTACCGGTTCCTTGCCATAAGGCTGTTGCATGTCTTTTCATGATCGTTTATTTTTTATGTTATGAATTGAATTTATTTTTTAAACTTTTCTTTATACAGGGCTTCATCAAAACCCACTACTATTTCTTCTTTGATTTCAATTATCGGCCTTTTAATAATACTGGTATGCTGTTGCATTATTTGTATGGCTTCGGCTAGGTTGTTTACAATTCCCTCGTAAGCTTTCATAATTTCTTTCCAGGTACTGCTGCGTTTGTTAAAGATAGTTTCCCAACCGGTTTTCTTGCACCAGTCTTTTAATTTTTCTGCGCTGATGCCTTGCTTTTTATAATCGTGAAATTCAAATGCAATTTTATTTTGTTGCAGCCATTTGGTAGCTTTTTTTACACTATCGCAATTGGGGATGCCATACATTTTTACCATGCCACAAAATAATGGTTTTAAATTTATAATCGAAGTTAGGGCAAGAAGGATATAAATAAAATGAATGTTTTAATTAGTTGTTTTTCTGTGTGGAAATTGTTGTTTAATTAATTATGTTTTTGAAGAAGTGAAGGGTGTGGGAAAATAATAATGTTATTGGAATTTTTTCATGACGGCAAAAAACAGGGCGAATATTATTGCGGAAATTTATCCGATGGTACTTTCATTACACCCAAAGGTTTTCTAATTAGTCGCTGTTTAAAATCCTGGCTGGCTTCCAGGCCAATGCCGTCAATAATATGGGTGAGGGTGCGAATGCGTATGGGCTTTTCGGTATAAAATTCCCAGCCGGTACGTTTGCGGTTCCAATATAAATCTTGCGTATAAAGCGTTTCGCCTTTGGTATTTTTTACCTGCACGCTGTCTTTTAAATAAATAATTTCTTCAGTTTCTTTATAGCGGGCATAGTTGGCAGTAAGCGTACTTTCTACCTTGCCGGTAGAATCGTTATAAAAATCTACCAATAATGTTTTGGGAAATTCAATGTAGTTGGAAGTATCCAACACATGCAACATCAGGGGCGATTTTAAAATGGCTTTTGTTTTACCGGCAGTAGTAAAAGTGATTACTACTTCTTTTGCCACTTCGGTGCCGGTAGATTTTTTGCCTAAGTTTTTTACCTCCTGTTCATCGTTTTCGCAGGCAGCTAAAAAAAGGCAGCCTGTTGCCAGTACTGCCATTATATTTTTATATGAAATTATTTTTTTCAACCCTTAGTCATATTTAGGTTTCATAAACCAGCGGGCATTCATACTTATGCCCAATGAAAAACGTAAGATGCCTTCTCTTAAACTTTGACTTTGTTTATTGCCTCTTGCGCCTACTTCCATTCCGGCATTCAATACCACATCGCCATCCCTGTAATACTCGTAGTTGTTGCGTTGTAGTTTGGTAAGCGGCAAACCTGCACCAAATGTAAATGCATAGGCAGTACGATTGCTGTTGTCAATTTTTATATAATCTTTACCGTAGTAAAACCCTGCACGGTATTTTACAAAACTCCAGTATTTAGAAAAAGGCGTATTAAACTTAGCGGGAAAATATTGCGCCCCGGCTCTAATAGTGTAGGTATTTTGAACCAAGTCTTTTTGTCCATAAAAACGATAGTTGTCCCAGCCGGTAGTTTCTACATCGGCGCCAAACAACCAGTTGTCATTGGCGTAAGTAAAGCCAAGGCCATAAGTAGCCGGTAATTTTATGCTACCCCTTACTCCGGTTTTAGCAGAAACTGTGTCAATATTATAGATTCCACCATTGCCATCGTAAGCAAAGGTTTCGTCAATATTGTCCATAGTACCTCTTATGGTTCTTTGCAAATTAGCATAAGCGCCAATTTTAAGAATGCTTATTTTTTCTTTTTTGGGATCGTTCTTATCCTGCTTTGTAAACTTTTTTTCATACTGAACACCCAGGTCTAAAAAAGCGCCGCTCAAACGGGTTTGTGTAGCCGAATTTGATTTATAGTAAATAACGGTGTCGTTTATAAAGTTTAGTTTGGTACTATAATCTTTTGTGCCAAACGAATAACCGGTGCTTGCTCCAAAACTAAAGTTTTTAATTTTTAACCCGGTGCTAAAGTTGGCTTGCGATACGCCACCATTACCTTCGTACAAAGTGCTAAGGGAATCAATATTGGTAAGCCGTTGATCTTTTTGAATTTTGTAATTGATTCGGGTAACGGGCCTTAAACCAAAACTAACGCCCCAATAGTTTCCTTTCTTTTGCATTTTTTCCGATGCAATAGGGAAGCCTACCTGTAAGTAAGAAATGAGGGTGTTTACCGAACGAAATTTTTGAGGCGAAACATTGCTTTTTAAATTTCGAATATCTACACTGCCGCCCAAATCAAAAGTAGTGCTGCGCAAATTACCCAACGAAGCAGGGTTTACAAAGTTGATGCTTTGAAAATCGGAATAGCCGGCTGCAATGCCGCCCATTCCCCTGTTGAGCATATTTTGATTGGGAACCACATCGCCCATTCCATAGCGGGAATAGGGTGAGTTTTCCTGAGCCCATAAAAAAGTAGAAATAAACAGGGTAGCCGCAAGGCCAAAAGTTTTCTTAAGATCGGCAGTTATTGGTTTCACTAAGTGCATACAGTCCTTTAAATAAAAAGTTATGGTCGGCAAATATCTTGTATTTCAACTGACTGGCAAAATAGGCTGAATTGCCCCCGGTTAAAACCACGTTAAAGTTCCCAAATTTTTGCTGGTACCTGTCAATAAAACCCTCTATTTCACTAAGAATACCAACGATTACCCCACTTTGTAAATTTGTTTTTGTATCGTAGCCAATTAATGGAAAATTCCAATCGGCAGATGCTATGGGCAGCTTTGCAGTATATTCATGCATAGATTTAAAGCGCATTTCCATACCCGGCGAAATGGCTCCTCCAAGGAACTGATGATACTGGTTTAAAAAATTATAAGTAATGCAACTTCCCAAAGCAATTACCAAATTGTTTTGATTGGGAAAAAAATGAGCCGCTGCTGCCATTAAAGCCAACCGATCGGCACCAATGGTTTCGGGTTTACCAACAGGGGTAGTAAAATTTATTTTAGTAAGATGCGATAGTTTATGAAACTGTGTTGACTGAGAGAGTTCCGCTTCAATGGCAGGGTTGTGGTTGATAACCGAGGATAGAATTGATTTTTGTGGTTGCAAATTATTCAGCAACGCCTGAATAGTTGATGGCTCATCATTGGGCAGGATTATTTCTTTGTTGAAATTTTCATTTACAAACAGGGCCGCTTTTTTACGGGTGTTGCCAAAATCAAAACACAAAGTTTTCATGTGATATTTTTAATTGAATTTAAAGCCTTCCAAATTTTTAAAGTGTCCGTTCATTTTTATTTTTCCTTTTAGCAAATCCATGTGTTCCATAATGGGTAATACTTTTAGCAGGTATCGTTTTATAAATTCTTCTCTTTGCAGCTCCTGAGGCAATTCAAGCAAATGATATTCATCTTCTGTTGAAAGGCCAGTATGGTGTGCAATGTCAAAACTATTTAAGGCTTCATCGGGCTTGCCAAAATCTTTTGTAACACCCAATCGTTGGTGCAGCAAACGTATGCTCTGCAAAATGAATTTCATTTTTGTGGGGCTTTTTTTGGGGTAATTTTCGGGGTAGTTTACAATAGCGCCACTGTATAATTTATCGGGCAATTCTTTTATTATTTCTAAAATTTTAAAAACGCCGATACCCTCCGTTTTAATATCCATTCGTCCATCTTCATAAGTTTTGCTAACATCTTTTATTTCCACCAAGGTGCCCATTTCTTTAACACTGTCTTTAATAACGGTAGGAATGCCAAATGGTTTCTTATTTTCAATGCACTCTTTTATGAGATGCTTATAGCGTGGTTCAAAAATATGCAGGTTCAATTTTTCGCCGGGGTACACTACAAGGTTTAGTGGAAATATCGGAATAAAATTAGTCATGCAAAAAGTTGTGTAATCAAACTTAGTTAAATAGCAGGAAACAGCAATTGAATATGGTAATGGGTAGCAAATGAACTAGACTAATGTTAAGCTTCTTTTTTATTGCTTTTCCACCACCGGTAGCCAATGTATCCCATAATCACAAAAGGAGTGGCCATTAAGTAAAGAATGCCTGTGTTCATTCCTTCGGCCGGTCTTTGACCTAGTTGTGCCGAAGTTTTTGTACACATGGCGCATTGTGCCCAAAGGTCAGCACTTATCATGTTACATAAAAGCATTACTATGAAAAATGAAATCAATTTTTTCATGCAGCAAAGTTAAGATGAATAGTGTTGGATTATTATTTTTTCTTGTATGCTTAATTATTGCAATAAGATTTTTGCCAACTATAAAAAGCGGCTTAGAGTATCAACAAAAAAAATTACTTAGCCCGTTTGAAGCATTAAAGAATTATTTATTGCACCTCTGACAATGTCATTAATTTATGAGTATACAAATTGTTTCGCAAAGCTGATCAACTTTATGTTGCTGTGTATAAATTAATACAGCCATACAAAAGGTTGACGAGCCTTATTTGTTCCGTAAACGGATTTAAAAAACAAAGCCGCCCTACTAAATAAGAGCGGCTTTATATATTTATTTAAAAAAATTTATACTGCGTCTGCATTCATTTTTTTCGCCTGGCGTTTTCTTTCTTCTTCGTCTAAAATTACTTTACGCATACGAATAAAATTGGGCGTTACTTCAATGCACTCGTCCTGCTGAATATATTCCATACATTCTTCCAAGGTCATTAAAGTTTTTGGAGCGATATTAGTGGCAGCATCGCTTCCGCTTGCACGCATATTGGTAAGTTTTTTTCCTTCAATAGCATTTACCATCAGGTCGCCCGGCTTAATGTGCTCGGCAATAACCTGACCTGCATATACATCTTCTCCTGGATCTACAAAGAAGGTACCACGGTCTTGCAATTTATCAATGGAATAGCCGGTGGTAGTGCCTCCTGTTTTAGCCAACAATACACCATTGTTTCTTCCGGGAATAGGCCCTTTCCATGGTTTGTATTCGCTGAAACGGTGTGCCATTACTGCTTCACCGGTAGTGGCGGTCAACATTTGTGTACGCAAACCAATTAAACCTCTTGATGGTATTTCAAACTCAAGGTGCTGCATTTCACCCTTGGTTTCCATTACATGCATTTCGCCTTTTCTACGGGTTACCAGGTCAATTACTTTGCTGGCAAATTCTTGCGGCACATCTACCACCAGATTTTCGTATGGCTCACATTTGATGCCGTTGATTTCTTTTACAATTACCTGGGGTTGGCCTACCGTAAGTTCATAACCCTCTCTACGCATGGTTTCAATTAAAACACCTAAGTGTAAAATACCACGACCATACACAATAAAGCTATCACCGCCATCGCTGTCTTCTACACGAAGCGCCAGGTTTTTTTCTGTTTCTTTCAGCAACCTATCTCTTAAATGACGGCTGGTAACAAACTTACCATCCTTACCAAAGAAAGGTGAGTTGTTGATGCTGAAAAGCATGTTCATGGTAGGTTCGTCCACACTTATTACTGGCAATGCTTCCGGATTTTCCTGGTCGGCAATGGTGTCGCCAATATTAAAATCTTCTAAACCTACTACAGCGCAAAGATCACCGGCCATTACCTCAGTCACTTTCTTTTTGCCCATTCCTTCAAACACATACAATTCTTTTACCCTCGACTTTTTTATGCTTCCATCGGCCTGCATTAACGCAATGGGCTGATTTTCTTTTATAGAACCACGGCCTACTTTTCCTACGGCTATGCGGCCCAAAAACGAAGAATAGTCCAATGAAGTAATTTGCATTTGCAGTGGGCCTTCGTTTACTTTAGGCTCCGGTACATATTCTAAAATACCATCAAGCAAAGGATCAATATTTTCAATTTGTGTTAAGGTATTATTGAACCAACCATTTTTTCCTGAACCATAAAAGGTAGGAAAATCTAATTGTTCTTCAGTGGCATCTAAGTTGAAGAATAGTTCAAATACTGCGTCGTGCACTTCATCGGGCCTACAGTTGGGTTTATCAACTTTATTAATTACAACAATCGGTTTTAAACCTAATTGCAAAGCTTTTTGCAACACAAAACGGGTTTGAGGCATGGGGCCTTCAAAAGCATCCACCAATAAAATAACGCCGTCTGCCATTTTTAATACCCGCTCCACTTCACCACCAAAGTCGGCGTGGCCCGGAGTATCAATCACATTAATTTTTACGTCTTTGTAAGTAACCGAAGCATTTTTACTAAAAATGGTAATGCCTCGTTCTCTTTCCAGATCGTTGCTGTCCATTATCAACTCACCGGTTTCCTGGTTGTCTCTAAACACTTTGGTAGCGTGCAGAATTTTATCAACCAGGGTAGTTTTACCGTGGTCAACGTGGGCAATGATGGCGATGTTGCGGATGGCGCGGGACATGTCGGGTCGGGCCTCTCAGGAAGGGCGGCTATTCTAGCACAGCCGACTCCCCCTGCTGCGCTGCAAAAAGAGGCGATCGTCTAGGCCGGTTGATTGCGCATGAAATCGGCCGTGTTGAAGAANNAGAAACATGAACAACTTGTCGCGCGAGGGCTGCAGGTCGGCAGGATGAAGGGCGCGGATCGTTGCGAACTGGCAGACAGTGTCCATCAACTCGTAGAAGCGGTCACAGAGGCTGGCGAGTGAAGCCTCGCCGCCGATCAGCAGGTAGGGGGTCTGTTCTTGCATGGCTTTCCGTTCCGGCAGGTGTTGCATCGGCGACCCGGCAATCCTCCGTTTCCCGGACCGGCAGGAGGCGGCGGCGACCGC
>DEHT01000003.1 GCA_002352045.1 Chitinophagaceae bacterium UBA2793
GAAAAAATATGCCATTACAGACCGGATAATTTTCCAGCATTTTAGGCAGGATGTTCCAGATGTATTGGCTGCTGCCGATATATTTGTACTACCGTCATTGTGGGAGGGACTTCCCATTGGATTATTGGAAGCCATGAGCATGGGCAAAGCAATTATTGCCAGCAATGTAGATGGTACTAAAGACATAATAGTTCATAACAGTAACGGTGAGCTTATTGAATTAAAAAACCTTGCTAAAGAATTACCCGAAGCTATTGTAAAGTTAGCCGCCGATGATAGCTTAAGAATGGCTTTGGGAAAACAGGCAATAAAAACAGTGCAACATAATTTTAATGCTGCTCAAATGACCCTACAAATTGAACAGGTATATACTCAACTTTTGAATAAAGCATAATGGAATACAACCGTATAGCCGATATTAAAAGGCTCAACTTTATTATTGATATATTAAATAAACAATTGCCTAAAGGTGCAGTGGTACTGGATGTGGGCTGTGGTAATGGGGTAATTTCCCGAAGCCTGGGTGCAAAAGGTTTTAATGTGTACGGCATTGATGTAAGTGAAAAAACCATTGAAAAGGCCAGGCAACTTAATACTTTACCCAATGTAAAGTTTGATGTGATAAGCGCTGAGCAATTGGTAGCCGAAGGAAAAAAATACAATGCTGTTATTTGTAGCGAAGTATTGGAACACTTAAATCAACCCGGCGGCTTGCTACAAGTGCTACATCAATCCATTGCCGATGATGGTGTTTTAATAGTAACCGTTCCAAATGGAAATGGGCCTAGAGAATTATTGGTAACAAGGCCGGTAATATCAATGCAGAAAAAAAATAATTTTCTGTGGAAAATGGTTCAAAAAATAAAAAAAATCTTGGGATACTCAGGCTCCACTGCACAATCGGATGCCAGCGACCTTACCCATGTTCAATTTTTTACAAAAAAATCGCTCACCGCTTTGGCCAATGAAAACCAATTCAAAATAATTCAATACGGCAAAACAAATTTTATTGAAGATGTTTTCCCTTTTTCCTTCTTCACTAAAAAATTTCCGGTACTGCAAAAAATGGATTGTGCCATTGCAGAATATTTGCCTTATGGATGCACCGGAGGCTTTGTAACCGTATGGCAAAAGAAAAAATAATAAATGGACATACTAATTTTTATATTAAAAGTTTTGTTTTATGCCATTAGTGCAATAGTTGCGTTTTACTTTTTACTATCACCATTATTATTTATTGCTTATTACTTAAAAGGAGGGCTAAAAAAAAGATTTACTCATAACCCTGCCGGCAAGCAATATGAATTTGCAGCCATTATTACTGCACACCAGGATGCAAGGTTTATAGCTCCATTTGTTGATTCTTTTTTAAAACAAGCTTATCCGCATTTTAAAATGTATGTGGTGGCCGATGATTGCAATGTGGAAGACTTGCATTACAAAGACCCAAGAATAATTATTTTAAAACCTACTCAGGCATTACACTCTAAAATAAAGTCTATTCAATATGCCATTGATCATTTTGCAAACGAACCGGATGCACTAATAATTTTCGACAGCGATAACTTAGTACATCCTAACTACCTTTTGAATTTAAATGGATATTTCCAACAGGGCTTTAGAGTAGTGCAAACACACATGCTTTCCAAAAACACCGATACTGCTTACGCACAACTCGATTCTGTAGGCCATATCTACTACACTTTTTTTGAAAGAAAAGCAAAGATGGCATTGGGTTTATCTTCGGCCATTCTTGGCTTAGGCATTGTACTGGATTATAAATTGTACAAAGAAATTAACTACAAAAATACAGTAGGTGGTTTCGATAAAAAGTTGCAAGCAAAAATGGCTATGCTGGTAAAACAAATTGCTTTTGCCGATGATGCCATCGTATATGACGAGAAAGTAGAAGAAGCAGCCGTAATGGAAAAACAAAGAACCCGTTGGATATACTCCTACTTTTCGCATGTAAAAGAAAGTTGGCAATTATTTGTACATGGCTTAAAAACCTTCAATATGGGCCGCATTCTTTTAGGGTTAACCATGCTACGCCCACCCATGATTATTCTTATTTCTTTATTGATTTTAATAATTGCAATAAGTTACTTTGTGAAGCCGATACTACTCCTTTACTGGGCTGTTATTATTGCGCTATTTGTATTAACTTTTATACTTACAGTAATTACTCAAAGTTATCAAAAGGGAATGGCCGCATCGTTGCGGTTTATTCCGCTGCTGGTTATAAGCCAGTTTAAATCTTTACTCAAAATAAAGAAAGCAAAAAATAATTTTCTAAAAACCGAACATAAAAAAGTGATGTACATAGATGAATTGCTAAAAAATGAACCCTCTTAAAAAAATTTATTACCATGTAGCATCATTGCTGCCAACAAGCCTTTTTAGTTCAGGTGGCCCCAACCGAATCCTGCTCCCCTACCATCACCTGGTAAACAATAACAGCATTCCACATATTGCTCATTTATACAATTATAAAAACGAAAAAAAATTTATAGCAGACCTTGAATGTCTTTTAAAAAATTTCAGCATTATTCATCCCGATGAATTGTTTGCTTGTATTGAAGCAAACAAACCTATTCCAAAAGGCAGCTTCCTGCTGAGTTTTGATGATGGCTTATGCGAAGTTTACCATACCATTGCTCCTATCTTAAAAAGTAAAGGTATCCCTGCAATCTTCTTTATCAATCCGGCATTTATTGACAATAAAGAAATGTTTTATCGTTGTAAAATAAGTTTATTGATTGAAGAATTGAAAATACAACCTTCACAAAATAAAACCTTTTCTTCTATTTTAAAATGCAACACTGAAATTGAAGAAATAAAAATTGCTTTAAAAAAAATTAATCAAAACAATGCTTCTTTATTAGACGATATTGCTCATGCAATAAATTATTCTTTCAACAATTATCTTCAAGAAAATAAACCATTCTTAACCACAGCACAGGTTATAGAACTGCATCAGCAGGGTTTTACTATTGGTGCACACAGTATCAATCATCCCTATTATAAACTTTTGAGCAAAGAAGATCAAATAGCACAAACCCTCAACTCTTGTATGGCAGTAAAAGAAATTACAGGGCAACAAATTTGTCATTTCTCTTTTCCGCATTCCGATGCAGCTATTTCTTTAAGTGTTATTCAAGAGATAAACAAACAAAACAAAGGATTGCTATTTGGCATTCAAAATCAAAAACAAGAATTACACAACAATATATTGCATCGGTTTAATGCCGAAAGGCCGGAAATCGATTTTATGAAATTGATAAAAGGTCAACTATTTTTAAACAGAATGCAAAAAGTATTTGGCAAAAACACCGTTGTAAGAAAATAAAAATTAAAGTATTTCAAAAATGATTAGCACTAAAGTAAAAGAATCATTAGGCCCATTGTTTCCAATTTTAAATTCAATAAGGCTGGTATATTTAAGATGGAAACTCAGGGGCAATAAAGTAGAATGTTCCTGTTGTAAAAAAACATTTAAAGAATTTGCTCCATTTGGCAACGACAAAAGACAAAATGCCTGGTGCCCCAATTGTGAAAGCCTGGAAAGGCACCGATTGCTTTGGATGTATTTTGAAAAGAAAACAAATATTTATACCGATAATTTAAAACTATTGCATGTGGCTCCCGAAACGGTTTTCTTTAAAAAATTTATTCAACAAAAAAATATAGATTATCATCCTGTTGATATATTTCCGCATCTTTACCCAAAAGGCACCAGCTATCTCGATATTTTAAATCACTCTTTAGCAAACAACAGCTTTGATGTAATTATCTGCAATCATGTTTTTCAATACATTGAAGATGATAAATTGGCTATGACAAGCCTCTACAATTTAATGAAACCGGGCGGATGGGGTATAATGCAGGTTCCAATTAATACAAAGGCAACGGTTACTTTTGAAGACAACAGCATAACCGATCCATTAGAAAGAGAAAAAGTTTTTGGCTTAAAAGAACATGTGCGGTATTATAGTTACGACTATGCCGACAAACTAAGAGCCATTGGATTTGAAGTAACAGTAGATGATTATACCGCCTCTTTTACCGATGCTGATATTTTTAAATACGGCTTCTTTAAAGGAGATGCCATTTACTATTGCAAAAAACCGGCATGAAGCATACAATAAAAAAATGGGCATTACATGCATTGATGGCAGGCAATATTTTTTTTATAATTGCTGCATTGTTGGCTATGCTAGCTGCTTATGTTAATCCGGCAAAGTGGTGGCCGGTTGCCATTGCAGCCATTGGGTTTCCAATAAGCATAGTAATACTTGTATGCTTTGCTTTGCTTTGGTTATTTATTAATCGAAAAAAAGCCATTTATTCTGCCATTACAATTCTTCTTTGTATCCCGGGTATTTTGAAAGTTTTTGCAATGCATCCTTTTGCAAATTTTCAAGAGACAAAAAATGAAAACCATTTGAGGGTTTTGAGTTGGAATACCGGGCTAATGAATTATTCAACCTTAGATACCAACCTGGCAATAAAATACAATCAACAAATTTTCGATAAAATAAAATCGGCTAACGCAGATGTAGTTTGCCTGCAAGAATTTTTTTCGGCCACCAAACCCGGCAATCATTACAACCTCATGGATTCTCTTAGCCGAACCCTCGGCTATCCTTATTATTATTTTTCGAGAGATGTGCCTAAGATAGATGGTAGTTTTTTTAATGGAGTCATTATTTATAGCCGTTATCCAATTGTTGACAGCAACAAAACTAAATTTCCTTTTAGCGGATTATACGCCGGCAGCGTTATTAAAACCGGCATTGCTTACAAAAACGATACCATTGACATTGTTAGCACCCGTTTACAATTGATGCGGTTTAGCGCCAATGAATATAAAGAGTTGTATGAAATGAAACATTTTACATCGCAGGCTTATGCCAACTCAAAAAGCCTGGTTGGTAAAATAAGAAGAGGTTATTATTTTCTTTCGCAACAGGCAGACATTGTGAAAAATGTTTTAAGCGAAAGTAAACGCCCTGTTTTGTTTAACGGCGATTTAAATGATATACCACTTAGTTATACTTATGGCACTATCAAAGGCAGTATGAATGATGCATGGGCCAATGCCGGATGGGGAATTGGTAAAACCTATCAGGCAATTTCGCCTACCCTAAGAGTTGACCAAATTTTTTACGATAATCATTTTAGCATTCAACAAATAAAAAGGATTATTGCACAGGATGAAACCGATCATAACGGCTTGCTTGCCGATTTTATTCTAAAAAAATAAAGGCCATCCTTTGATGACCTTTATAGTTTTCATATTTTATTTCGATTATTTAATTACCGATTTGCTAATTCTTTCTTTGCCCGATGTGAGCACTATATGATAAATCCCTCTGGGCAATATCAATGCATTATTCAATAGGTTCATCCCTTTATTGAGTGCAACATTTTGATTGTACAAAATCCGGGCATTTGCATCTATAATGCTCAACTGTGCATGTTTTGCTTCATCGGCATTAATGTTTAATTGCATAGAAGTATTGCCAGCAATAACCGAAGAAATTGCAATGGTTCCCGGCTTTTTATTGCTGGTTTTAATATTTACAATTCTACTGTATTCAAAGCTGCCATCTAAATCAACCATCTTCAAACGATAGTAATTATTACCCAGTTCAGGCAAATAGTCGGTATTATTATACACTGCACCACTACCATTTAAGCCGGTAGTAAATATTTTTGCAATGGATTGATAGTTTTGAGCATCCGTACTTCTTTCCAGTAAGAAATAAGATGCGTTAATTTCGGTACTGGTTTTCCAATACAATGAAACAGTATTGTTTTTATTGAGCCTTCCTGAAAAATTTTCCAATACAACAGGCATTACGGCATTTCCATTATTAATGGTAACGGTATCTTTTCCCACCAATCCTAAAGAGTTGGTAACTTTTAGTTCGTATAGATAAACACCTTGCCCTAAGCCCGAAATAGTGGTTTGCATAATATTTGCATTGGCAATTGTACCGCCAGCCGGGCCCGAAATTTTTGTCCACGAAAAATTAATGGGCAAACCTGTTGGATCGTTTCCATTTCCTTTAAGTGGCAAGGAAGGTATGATGCTTACAGTTGCCGAATCTCTACCCGCATTGGCTTGCGGAGAACCGGGTCCGGGGTTACCAATCAATGCTTTCTTTTGTTTCAACATCCAGGTATAAATATTCTCACCATTTTCCATATAAGTAGGATTGTAAAAATTATTCCAACAGCAATGGCCTCCAATGTACATAGTATATCGGGCAGAAGCGTTCACCGCAGTATTCATGGTATCTCTCACTTTGTCGTAACCCCTTAAGTCGTTGTTGCCTTCAAACGCCCACATGGTACCGCCTGCCAGCGAATAATGTTTCATATTGCCAATGCCGTTATCGGGTTGCAAAGCACTCATCACAACCATCGAGGTAATTTTATTGGTGTAAACAGCGTTGTAATTATCTACCATATTGGCCCAGGCCCAGCCGCCCATTGAAAGGCCGGTTACATTAATGCGTTGTGCATCGCAACGATAGCGAGCCATAATAGAGTCCATTTTTTTATTCATCAGCCAGGCATTGGGCCAGGCAGCAGCAGGTTGAATGGAAATTACAATGGGTTTTTCGAGTTTGCCATTTACCATAAACTCCATTCTATTTCCTTCAGCCACATACTTTGATGGGCCATATATCAGCATTTTGTTGGGGTCGGTTCCAATTTCGCCCAAGCCACCAACAAAGCAAATTAATGGATACCTCTTTGTAATACTGTCGTTGTAGTCGGATGGTAAATGAACATAAGCGTTCCAGCCATCAATTTGAGTTAAAAACTGCTGGGCTTTACCAGCGTTTGTAAATGCTAATGAAAAAAGGATAGCAAGAATGCTTACCCTTACTGTGGGGTAAAGTTTGGTCATCATAAATATTGGTTATTGGTTCGATAAATGTTATCAAATCTTATCTACAAAAACAATTTGCAAATAGAAATTCAATAGGAAGGAAGGAACAGTGTAGTCGGTTTTTTCTTTGGTTTTAAAGCCGGTTGGGCGGCTGTTAAATTGGAAACGGCGTTTTTTGTATATTATTATAAAAAAATGCGGCGTTTTAAAAATCGAGTGTTTTCCCTTCTTTTCAAATCGTATTTCTACTTACTGTATTCGTGCTGCTACAAAGGGAATTGAATATAGTTTATATAGGAATTGACAGGCCGCAAAAGTAGGCTTCGTTAAAAAGTGGTTGGTAGTGTGATATTATATTTTTTTGTAGTACAAAACACGACTTGAATAAGCTGTGGATAAAATTAAAGCGCCCTCCAATGGAGGGCGCTTTAATAAAATGTTTTCTAAGCATTAGAAGTTGTAAGCCAAACGTAAACCAACAGTGCCACTATTGGAGCTGTTTTGGCTCCATCCCTGGTATTTCAACAAGGCATCGAAATTCGGAGAAAATTTATATCCGATTCCTGGTGTATATACAAATGATGTTCCACCACCACTTTCAGTTGAAAATGAAGCACCTAATTGTGCTGCTGCGTAAATATTTCCCTGGAATGTATACTTAATGCCACCCATAACAGGTATTTGGCCTACACTTCCCCAACCATCTTTACCCGAAAAATTAAGATAACCGGCATTAAGGGTTAAGGCCAATTGCTCATCAAGGTTATATTCAGCCTGTACACTTCCTCCGAAAGCAACTGAATAAACATCTGACCAGTCTCCTACTGGTAAATGAGCTTCGGCACCCACACTAAAGGTTAAAGGTTTGTTTTCGTTTTGTGCGTTTGCGGAAATAGTAGCAACTGCTAAAGCCGCTACAAAAAATAGTCTTTTCATTTGTTTTTGATTAAAAGGTTTTTGTTTTAAATAGCGGTGCAAAGTTAAACCAAACTATTACTGATAACCAAATATTTATTTTTCTCAAACCCAATTTTTTCAAGCCTTGTTTGGTCTTTACGATAATCTAATGTATTTTTAAAACCTCCTTAATATTCCGTTTAAAAAGCCCTATTGATTTTACTCAATTTTTCTTTTACACAAAAAACTAATTGCTATGCCTTTACATAACATTGCATATAGAAGAAAATATTTTTTATTTTTTACCCTACTTTTTGCGAGCATTTCTTCCTTTGCCCAATCGGGAGAATGCCTCCGTTTTAATGGAATCAACAACAATGTTTTGCTACCCTACGGTTTAAATGGGAGTTATACAAAAGAAGCCTGGATTAAACCCGCTGTTCTAAGTGGTTTCCCCAACATTATTTCCGGCAACAATACTGCACTATTTATAACCAACGGCAAACTTACTGCAGGCCATGCAGGTGCTAATGCTTATGCCGATGTACAGGATACTGCTAATTTAACCATCAACACCTGGTATCACATTGCAGTAAGCTATAATGCCGGCACTTCAGAAATGAAATTATACAAAAATGGAGTGGAAGTTGCTTCTAACGCATCTGCATCATCCTATACCGAAGGTGTATTGTACTTAAGTTATTTTAATGCAGGAAATTATTTTATGGGAGATATGGACGAAGTTCGAATTTGGAATACCGTTCGTACCCTTACAGAAATCAACCAAACAAAAAACTGTGAATTAAACGGCGATGAAACAGGTTTGTTGGCTTATTACAATTTTAACCAGGGTACAGCAGCCGGCAGCAACACAGCCATTACAATGCTAACCGATAGCCAGGATAAATGCATTCCTCTAAACGGCAGCCTGAATAATTTTACTTTAATTGGTAGTAGTTCAAACTTTATTGCTCCGGGTGCATCAGTTTCCGGAACATGCAGCAATACATTTCCCAATATTAATATAACCGGTAACAGTAACTGTATTGCCATAGGAGACAATACACCCTCCGGAACAGACCACACTAATTTTGGTAATTTTTCTACCACGCCAATTATTAAAACTTATACCATACATAATACCGGAAACGCAATACTTACTATTAACAACACCAGTTTAGCCGGGCTTAATGCTGCAGACTTTTCTATTTACTCCTATCCTCCGGCTTCCATTGCTGCCGGTGCTTCTGCAAACTTTTCGGTAAGCTTTAACCCTTCAGGAGTTTTAGGAAATAAAACGGCAATTGTTTCTGTAAATTCAAATGATGCCGACGAAGCAATTTATTCGTTTACTATTGGAGGCATAAAATCTGATGTAGGAAGATCTCTTGATTTTGATGGCTTAAACGACGATGTAACCGTGCCTTTTGTTTTTACAGGCGACTACACAAAAGAAGCCTGGATAAAAACCAATACGCATATTGGTTTCCCCAATATATTTTCGGGTGATGGAACTGCCCTGTTTTTGAACAATGGCAAATTGGCTGCAGGCCATGCACCTTCTTTTAACCAGGCGGTTGATGTAACCGTTTTGGATACCAATCAATGGTACCATGTGGCGGTGAGCTATAATGCAAGTTCACAACAAATGAAATTGTACCTCAATGGAAACCCGGTGTTAACAGTAGCATCGGTTCCGGCTTATGTAGAATCTAACTTAAAAATAGGTTCTTATAATGGTGCAAATTTCTTTTGGGGAAGAATTGACCAGATAAGAGCCTGGAATGTGGTAAGAACCGATGCAGAAATTTTAAACAGCGCTTCTTGTAATTTAACCGGCCATGAACCCGGTTTAACACTCTTGTATAATTTTAATGTGGGTGCAGGCGAAGGAGATAATTCCGGTTTGTTAATAGTGCCCAACGAGGTTGACGAATGCAATGCTGCAACAAAAAATGCAAGCTTAAATAACTTTGCATTGAACGGCGCCATCTCCAACTTTGTTTCCGAATCGGCCAATATCACAGGAAACTGCTTAGGCACTTTTCCAAATATTGCTGTACAAGGAAATGGAATATGCATTGTTTCCGGCGATACCATACCCAATGTTGCCGACAATACCGATTTTGGAAATATAAGTGGAGCTACCAACAAAACTTTTTCCATTCAAAATACAGGTACATCTGTTCTTAATATTGGCAGTATTAATTTTACCGGTACCAATAGTGCCATGTTTTCTGTTACTTCAGCACCGCCTGCAACCATTGCTCCCGGCAGCTCTGCAAATTTTGTTGTAACAATTAACCCTGTTGGCTCCGGGCTAAAAACTGCTACCATTACCATCAATAACAATGATGCAGATGAAGCCACTTTTAATTTTAAATTACAGGCATTTGTTCAATCCGGCGTTTTTGTTATTTCAAACATTACGGTAACACCCAATATTAATGGAACAGCAAGCATCACCTGGAATACAAATGTTCCCACTAATTCATTAGTGGATTATGGAACCAATGCCGGAACCCTAAATTTGAATGAAAGCAATGCAGCATTTGTTACCAACCATAGCCTTCAATTAACAGGACTAAGCCTTGGAACCACCTATTATTACAGGGTTACCAGTACCGATGCCGCTAACAATACGGTAACCGTACCTACGCCACCGGCTGCTCCATTTAGTTTTAATATGCCTCCTTTAATTACTACCCATCCTGTTTCGCAAACAATTTGTGAAGCCAACCAGGTAACATTCACCAGTGCTGCAAACAGTGATGTTGCTTCAACCGTTCAATGGCAAATTAGCACCGACAATGGCCTTACCTGGACAAATAGTTTGGGAGCTACCGATTCTATTTTAAGCTTTAATGTTTCCAACGGAGATAATGGCAAGCAGTTTAGAGCCGTATGGACAAATGCCGGGGGAGCAAACAATTCAACCGCCGCAACTTTAACTGTAAAAGATACCACCTGGAGTGTTACCAATGTAGAACTGTGCAACAATCTTTTACCCTATAATTGGAATGGAGTAAATTATACAAGCGCCGGTACTTATACCGTTGTATTATCCGGAGCAAATGCTAACGGCTGCGATTCTACAGCGGTTTTAAACTTAACCGTTATAAATATTTCAGCAACTGTTTCCAAACAATATGTATCCTGCATTGGTTTATCTGATGGCGCATTAACAGTTGCTGCAATTGGTACTGCCACACCTTATCAATATAGTAACAACAATGGCGCCACCTGGAATTTTACCGGCAACTTCACCGGACTTGCAGCAGGCAACCATACCATAAGAATAAAAGATGCCAATGGATGTTTCAACGATACTACCCTAACATTGGATATTGATAAAGCTTATTGGACCGGTGCTATAAATAACAATTGGCACACCGCTGGCAACTGGAGTACCGGCCAGGTTCCTACTTCTTCAACGCATGTAATTATTCCCAATGGCACAGTTGTAGCCATTATTAGCAATAACAATGCAGAAGCTGCAAGTGTTCAGGTTTTCACCGGAGCCCAATTGCAAACACAAAACAACAAAGAGTTATTGGTTGCAGGAAAATGTACCACACTACCCTTCAACTAAATTTATATTTTAAATCACTATTGTCCTACTAAGTTGGGCTAAAGCCCAATGGTAGAGGATTTGAATCAATAGCCCTGGACTTAAGCCCAGGGCTATTGAAACCGGCACCACTTATGGGCTTTAGTCCAATTTGAAGTTTTTTAGTAGGACAATAATAATTTTAAATTAAAAATGCAGTACAATGTTCATGCATTTTGTGTGAATGATAGCACATCTACTGAAGCAAACTTTCATAAATTTGCAACATGCAAAATTACCTTAGCGACCTTTTTGCAGGTCAGCAATACAACCATAAAAACTTTTTTTTAATAGCAGGGCCCTGTGTGGTAGAAAGCGAAGAATTGGTAATGGAAGTGGCCGAAAAAGTTTCGGGCATTTGCAAAAAACTGGCCATACCTTATATCTTCAAATCATCGTACAGAAAAGCAAACCGCACCAGTGCCACCTCTTTTACAGGAATTGGCGATGAGTCTGCATTGCAATTGGTAAAAAAAGTAGGCGAGCATTTTTCAATTCCCACCACAAGCGATATTCATGCGCATGAAGAAGCTGCAATAGCAGCTAAATATGTAGATGTATTACAAATTCCGGCTTTCCTTTGCAGGCAAACAGACTTATTAATTGCCGCTGCCCAAACAGGCAAAATAGTGAACGTAAAAAAAGGGCAGTTCCTTAGTGGCCCTTCCATGAAATTTGCAGTGGAAAAAATAAAGCAGGCCGGCAACTCAAAAATAGGTTTAATTGAAAGAGGTAATACTTTCGGTTACCAGGACCTGGTAGTAGATTACCGCAATATACCCTGGATGAA
This sequence comes from Chitinophagaceae bacterium UBA2793, assembly GCA_002352045.1. Taxonomy (GTDB): domain Bacteria; phylum Bacteroidota; class Bacteroidia; order Chitinophagales; family Chitinophagaceae; genus Ferruginibacter. The sequence continues at coordinate 12,205 of DEHT01000003.1, forward strand.
AGAAACCGGCGTACCGGTGATAATGGATTGCACCCATTCTTTACAACAACCCAATCAAACCGCCGGGGTTACCGGTGGAAATCCCGAACTTATAGAAACCATTGCCAAAGCAGCCATTGCCACAGGTGCCGATGGTTTGTTTATTGAAACACATCCCAACCCGGCTGTGGCAAAAAGTGATGGAGCCAATATGTTGAGGTTGGATTTGCTGGAACCTTTATTGGAAAAGTTAGTGAAGGTAAGAGCAGCAGTGGTTTAACTAACTCAATAACATCTATGAAAAAAACAAATATTCGTAAAGAAGCACTTAGTTGGTTCGCAAATGCTTATCCTACCAACGGAAAAATAAAAGTATATGCATCAAAATTTTATGCTCCATCAGAATCGTGGAGTAAAACAAGTGTTTGGTTTTTCCAAATACCGGAAAGGATAGTTAGCCAAAAAACAATGGAGCATATATTTTTACTTTGTGAAAATAATTTACTAGGAGAAAAATTTATTGTTGTTAAGTTACCTATCTCATTTATTCAAAAGCATCAACAAAAATTTGAAACCAATCGAAAAATGCAAAAAGTCATGCTTTACCTCTCTGCAGAAATTAGAGATAAGTTTAAAGAAGTTAGAAAAGGAAGCAATATTGATTTTAGCCGCTTTATCATCAACAGCAAACTAATAAGCTATTCACAATAATTTCCCCTTTCGTAAAATACCATCTACCCTGCTTCCTACCTTCGCAGCATGATAGCAACACAACTCAACCAACTCATCCGCAACCGCCGTTCCGTATTTCCCAAACAATTTATAGCCGGCAAACCGGTAGACGATTCCACCATTGAACAAATTTTAATCAACGCCACCTGGGCTCCCAATCATGGGCAAACGGAACCCTGGGAATTCACCGTATTCAGCGGCGAAGGGTTAAAAAAATTTGCAACATTTCAAAGTGAATTGTACAAACAAACCAGTGGAGATAATTTTTTACAAGGCACATACGAAAAATTACAAAACACTCCATTGCAGTCATCGCATATTATTGCTTTGTGCATGAAACGCACTACTACCAAACGCATTCCCGAAATAGAAGATATAGAAGCGGTTGCCTGTTCAGTTCAAAATATCTACTTATCGGTATCGGCCTATGGATTAGGCGGCTATTGGACTACAGGTGGCATTACCTACAAACCCGAAGCGAAAGCATTTTTTAATTTAGGCGAAGAAGATAGATTGTTGGGCTTCTTTTATATTGGTCATGTGGCAGTGCCATCGCCTTCGGCAAAAAGAAAACCTTTGGAAGAAAAAGTGAAATGGGTGAGGCATTAGTACAATTAAGCAGGCTTTAAACCACAACATTTTATTATACACCACAACTTGTCCCGATTTTTATGTCGGGATAGGAACATAGATTTTTCCCCATGTTTTCTATGTACCTATGTGGTTAAATATAAAATTTATTTTTTCACCACATAGGAACATAGATTTTTCTCCATGTTTTCTATGTGCCTATGTGGTTCAAAATATTACCACAACTTGTCCCGATTTTTAAGTCGGGATAGGAACATAGNNTTTGTTTTCTCCATGTTTTCTATGTGTCTATGTGGTTAAATATAAAATTTAATTTTTCACCACATAGGTACATAGGTACATAGATTTTTCTCCATGTAATCTATCAATGTAACCTAAAAATTTACAGGTATCTAACCGGGTTGCGACGGGCATTAAAAATATAGCGTTTCACATTCATCCAAAATGCTACAAAAAGATATACAATAACCGGGGAGCCCATGGTGAGAAATGAAATATAAATAAAGTACTTACGGATAGTACCTGTAGCAATGCCCATTTTTTCTCCAATAGCAGTGCAAACACCAAAAACCTGCCACTCAATAAACTGCTTAAAGCGATTCATAGGGTAAAAATAATTGGTTTTTCAATTCATCGCTTGCTTTAGGGGTATATTTTTTATAGACTTTAGCAGTTAGCTACCTCGCTTTTTCATTTTACAAAGAGAGGGAAGATAAATGATTCAAATCTGTTTTAAAACTGCCCCAGTTTCAGTAATTTCGCAGCAAATTATTCAGCTATGGCTTTTGATACTAACATGATTAAACAGGTCTATGCAAATTTTCCCTCTCGTATAGCCGCCGCCCGCAAAATTGTGGGCAAACCCTTAACCCTCACCGAAAAAATATTATATGCCCACCTCTGGCAGGGAGAAGCTACCGAAGCTTTTGAAAGAGGAAAAAGCTATGTGGACTTTGCTCCCGACCGTGTAGCCATGCAGGATGCTACCGCACAAATGGCCCTGTTGCAATTTATGCAAAGCGGCAGGGCAAAAGTAGCCGTACCCAGCACCGTTCATTGCGACCACTTAATTGAAGCCAAAGAAAATAGTTCGGTTGATTTGGCCCGTGCAGTAAACGAAAGCAGCGAAGTGTATGATTTTCTTTCTTCTGTTTCCAACAAATACGGAATTGGGTTTTGGAAACCGGGTGCCGGTATTATTCACCAGGTGGTGTTGGAAAACTATGCTTTCCCCGGTGGTATGATGATTGGTACCGATAGCCATACAGTAAACGCCGGCGGCTTGGGAATGATTGCCATTGGCGTAGGTGGTGCCGATGCCTGCGATGTAATGGCCGGCCTTGCATGGGAACTAAAAATGCCTAAACTAATTGGTGTAAAACTCACCGGCAAACTAAACGGCTGGACTGCACCCAAAGATGTAATATTAAAAGTAGCCGGCATACTCACCGTAAAAGGTGGTACCGGTGCTGTGGTTGAATATTTTGGCGAAGGTGCCACAGCTATGAGTTGTACCGGTAAAGGAACCATTTGTAATATGGGTGCCGAAATTGGCGCCACCACTTCTACCTTTGGTTACGACGAAAGCATGAGCCGCTATCTTGCCGCAACAGGCAGAGCAGATATTGCTACCATGGCCGATGCAGTTAAAGAACATTTAACTGGCGATGCTGAAGTGTATGCAAATCCCGAAAAATATTTTGACCAGGTAATTGAAATTAACCTCACCGAACTGGAGCCACATTTAAACGGCCCTTTCACACCCGATTTAGCAACACCCATTTCAAAAATGAAAGAAGCTGCCGCAGCCAACGGATGGCCTACAAAAATTGAAGTGGGCTTAATTGGTAGCTGCACCAACTCTTCTTATGAAGACATAAGCCGTGCCGTAAGCCTGGCAAAACAAGTAAAAGAAAAAGGCCTAAAACTAGCTGCCGAATTTACCATTACTCCCGGTAGCGAACAAGTGAGATATACCATAGAAAGAGATGGTTTCCTAAATACTTTCGACCAAATTGGCGCTACAGTATTTGCCAACGCATGTGGTCCATGCATTGGTATGTGGGCAAGAGTAGGTGCCGAAAAGCAAGAGAAGAACACCATTGTTCACAGCTTCAACCGCAACTTTGCAAAACGTGCCGATGGCAACCCAAATACTTATGCATTTGTAGGTTCTCCCGAAATTGTAACCGCAATGGCTATTGCCGGCGACCTTTCTTTTAACCCATTAACCGATTCATTAACCAACGATAAAGGCGAACAGGTAAAACTCGATCCACCAACAGGCGATGAACTACCGGTGAAAGGATTTGCCGTTGATGATGCAGGCTACCAGGAACCCGCAGCCGATGGAAGTGCAGTTCAAGTGATTGTTTCCCCAACCAGTAAACGTTTGCAATTGCTCGATCCATTTGCAGCCTGGGAAGGCACCGATTTGCATGGCTTAAAATTGCTGATTAAAGCAAAAGGAAAATGTACCAC
>DEHT01000065.1 GCA_002352045.1 Chitinophagaceae bacterium UBA2793
CGCCGCCTGGGCGAAAGCAAATTTAGTGCGCCGCATTTTTACCTTACCATGGAAATTAACATGGACAATGCCATTGCCGCACGTACTGCAATGAATGAGTTGAGCCCTGTAAAAATTTCTTTCAACGACATGACCATTAAAGCATGTGCCATGGCACTTCGCCAACATCCGGATGTGAACAGCAGTTGGATGGGCGATTTCATACGCCAAAACCATCACATTCATATTGGTTCGGCTGTGGCTATGCCGGAGGGATTAATAGTACCGGTGATACGCTTTGCCGACCAAAAATCTTTATCGCAAATTGCTGCCGATGCAAAAGCATTGTATGCAAAAGCAAAAGACAAAAAATTGCAACCTGTCGAGTTCAGTGGAAATACATTTACTATTTCAAACCTGGGCATGATGGATATTGAACAATTTACCGCCATCATTAACCCACCCGACAGCGCAATTTTAGCCGTAGGTGCCATTAAAGAAATTGTAGTGAAAAAAGGCGATGGATTTGGAACAACCAATGTAATGAAAGTAACCCTTAGCTGCGACCACCGAAGTGTGGATGGTGCCGTGGGGGCGTCTTTCCTGCAAACGCTCAAAAAATATTTAGAAAACCCGGTTACCATGTTGGTGTAACCTATCGCAATACTATATTTACAGCGCCGGTAAACCGGCGCTATTTTTTTGCTTAACCTTTTTAAACCATGAAATTATTTTTATTGGCCCTGCTCTTTTGTAGTTTACAATTAACTACCCATGCACAAAAAATTGTGGATATTCTTTTTGTTTCCAACGGAAAAATTGTGGAAGATAAGGAAGAAGCCACCGGCCTCATTCTTTTAAAAGAACTGCCCGACAGCATTTTTGAAAGAAAAGATTATACAATGAATGGGCCATTACAAACCTGTAGAACCTATAAAGACGTCGAACTAACCCTATTAGATGGGCCATACGCAACGTATCACAAAAATGGTTTTATAGCATTGGCCGGGCAATATAGTTTGGGAAAAAGATATGGCAAATGGTATTACTACAATACCAATGGCAAAGCAACTCACTATAATGAATATGAAAATGATTCTTTGATCTTCAGCAAAACATTGGATACATCAACAAAAGAAACTTTAGCACTGATGCCCGGTGAGAAAGAAGCTGAATACAAAGGAGGTTTAAATAGCCTTGCAAAATTTTTGATTAAAAACTTAAACAAAGACATTGCCCTAAAATCAACCAATGGCGGCAAAGTGAATGTGGCCTTTATGATAAATATCTCAGGAAAAGTATCTAATATTTATTTGCAAAAATCGGTTGAAGCTATTTTAGACGAAGAAGCATTAAGAGTAATCTATAAAATGCCCGATTGGGTACCTGCCGAGCAGGATGGCAAAAAAGTGAACGCTTATAGAATACAGCCCATTAGTTTTGTTTTAGAATAAAGAATATAATGATAACATCAAAAAGGTTAATTTCTATTTTACCGGTATGCTATTGAATTAATGCTGCATCAATATGAATGAAAATTTATCATGAGAAAAAAATTAATCGTTTTATTACTTATAACTTCTTTTAATGTAGCACTGGGTCAGCGCTCTTTGATTCCACAAGAGATTGTTGTCAATACAGACGAGGCATTAAATACACTTTTTTTGTCCTCAGAAAAAAAAGATACTTCTACCATACAAAAAACAATTGCATCCATTAGCAATATCCTCCAACCTTACGCAACCGAATACCCTGAATTTACAGGTGTATTGCAAGTTCACCTGGGTTATTATTCAACCAATAAAGAAGGGCGTAGGCAATGGCTCAATAAGGCAGCTCAGCATTTAAAAAATGCCGACACAAGCCTCGCCGATACTTTTTCTGCAAACTTTCTTTGGCTAATCCAATCATTTTCGAGAGACAACAGGCTTGATGAATGGCGAAAAGTTGATAGTATTTACAGGTATAGTCTCAACAAAGGAAAGGCCCCAAATCAATTTGACAATGCTATTGTAAACTATGCCAGTAGTGCATTGGCGCTAAAACAGTATGCCCTGGTCAACAACCTTTCAAAGTATGAGCATACATGGATTCAAAACATTCCCAATCAATCCTCAGGTCAAAAAATAAATATAATTTTTGCCGGCTGGCTTCAGCTTGCGCAGCAATTGGAACAGTGGAAAAAACTATCTTACTCTAAGCAAACGGGCAACCAGTACTTTATGAACGATGGACAGGAGATACCCGATTTTTTAAAAGACAAGAATGAAGATAGTTCGTTAATTACTTTTGATTATAACCTTGGCTTTAAAAAATTAATAAATGAAACGGAATCCTTACAAAAAGAATTACTATTACAAAATCACCGTGCAGACAATGGATACAACGAAGTAAACAGGCGTAGCTACCTATACTTAACTACTACCATTCTTTTTGGTTATTTTGAATGGGCAATTTTATCACAAAATGAAAGCAACCCGCTTTTGCCACTAAAACTTTTCATATGGCAGGATATTGGCGACGAACTGGAAGATGCAAAAAAACACCAAAAAAAACCGTTGCTTGCTGCACAAACAATTGTACAGGCATACAAAATGCTTTCAATACTTTACAATGCCGTAGGAAATGCCAACTATAGTGTAGATGTATTAATGGAAGGTTTGGGGCAAATTATTAAGCACAAAGGATTTACCGACGACGACAAACTAAACGCAGTAGAACTTTACCCACAGTTTGTAACAGCCTACCGCTCCGCCGGAAATTTCAGCAAAGCAATAGAAGCAAATGAACGCTGGTTAACGCTGGTTAAAAAGCCCGATTTTCCCATCACAAAAAACAATATAGCTGAGCTCGATAAATTTTATAATGCAAAAATTGAGCAAGTGTTTACACTGATGGCAATGGAAAAATTTAAAGAGGCTACAAACCTTACTATCGATATCATTGACAGTATTTCGCCGCTGGTTGCAAATGATGAAAGCATACTTTACGAAACCAGGTCGTGGGTAAAGTTGCAATATCTTACTTCCAGCTTTGCATCGCAAAACGGAAAATGGAATACAGAGTTAATAAAAGAAATGATTAGCGATTTAATGCAAGGGAGAAGCGACATGAATATACTTTATCCTGCACATTTACTAATGCTAAAAGCTGAGTGGAAAAATAATAAAAAGATAAATGAAGAATATTTAAACAACCTGCTTAATTATACCGGAAAGCAACTTTTCGGCAATTTCACCCTCTTGAGTGCAACAGAAAGAATGCAGTATTTTTCCGGCCGTTTACAAGATTATTTTGATGTTTATCATGAGCTCCTTTTTTCCAAAGCATTGGATTCTTATCCTATTTTGAAACAAACTGTTATTAACCAGTCGTTGTATTTAAAAAACTCATTATCAGATGGCAACCTCCTCCCCGATGATTTGTTTGCCACATACGCAAAAAGTAACCCCAGTTTTTTAGATAGACTCAGAGACTTAAGACAAAAAGTAATTATTATAAATGACAAAAGGAAACTCTTTAATCAAAATACAAATGCACAGGTTTTAAACGATCAGTTTCAACAACTATGGTTAAACGCACTTCAAACAAATAAAACGCAAGAACAGATAAAAAAATCACAGCGAGATTTTATAGATACATTATTATCTCCACATGCCATATACATTGAAACGGTGAGGTATAAACAATGGCTTACAGACAGCAGCATTTCTTATGGAGCCTATATTTTTGAGAAAAACAAACCGATAAAATTAATACCTCTATTCAGCGAAGACAGCCTGGTTTCAATTCTTAAAAATCCGGCTGCATCTCCTCAAAATGCAGTTATAGGAAATACTATTTCAAGAGGAACCGAAGTGTTGGGAAAAAAAACTCCCGATAAAAAAACTTATAAAACCGGGGATAAAGATTTGCTTGCAGAACTTATTTTAAGTCCATTAGCAGCCTATCTTTCCAAAAAAGAATGGATAATTTCAAACGATGGATTATTAAACCGCATTTCATTTGCTGCTTTAATTTACAACAACAAGTACTTGTCCGAAATAGTAATGTTAAGGCATCTTTCTTCTTCTGCACAACTTAAAAAGACTCCAAAAAATACAACAGGAAAAAAAATTTTGTTGGCAGGCGATATAAACTATGGCAGCCAGGATGAAACAAACAATGATGCATTCTTACAATCAAACTATCAATGGAGCCATTTACCCGGTACGAAAACAGAAACAGAAAATCTTAAAAAAATTATGCAGGAAGCAGGCTATATTCCTAAGCTGCTTGCCGGCAATCATTTTCCCGACAGCATTATTACACAATTAGGTCAATATAATATTGTACACCTTGCCACTCATGGTTTTTATTTTCAATCAACCGAAGCAGGGCAATATATCAATCAAAAGTTTTCTGCCGAAGCAGTTAAAAATGAACCACTATTCAGATGCGGCTTAGCAACCAGCCAGGCCAATAATCCCTTACCCGACAAAAACGAAAGTACACCCGGTTATATATTAGGATACGAATTGGCCAACACCGATTTACGCAATTGCTTTCTTATAACCCTAAGTGCCTGCGAAACAGGCCTAGGTGATTTAAGAAATAATATGGGGGTGGATGGATTATCAAGAGCTCTAAAAATTGGTGGAGCTCAAAACCTGTTGATTTCACTTTGGAAAGTACCCGATCAACCTACGGCTATCTTTATGCAAACTTTTTATACGGAGCTTTTCAAATGGGTAAACCCGGCCGAAGCACTCAGAAAAACACAACTGAAAATGTGCAAGCAATACAATGTAACCGAATGGGCTGCCTTTGTATTGGTAGAATAAAATAAATATATTTTCAATATTTTTTGAAATTTCAGAAATTCCACATATTTTTGATTTATGAAATTAATGGAAGCCAAAAAACAATTCATCAATAGCTGGGGCGCTTTTGGAACACAATGGGGCATTAACCGCACCATGGCACAAATTCATGCNNGAAAGAGTAATTATTGCAGGAGAAAGAAAAGAATATTTTTCAGCAGAAAAAGATATTTGGAAAGTAGCCACTCAAATTATTAAAGAAAGAAAAAAAAGAGAACTGGATCCCATGATAAAATTGCTTACCCAATTGGAAGTAGTAGAAGCCGACAAAAAAGACAAAGAGGCACAGCAATTTGTACAAACCATTGGCAATATAAAAAAACTGGGCTTGCAGGCCGATAAAGCACTCGACACCATGATTAAAGCAGAGGAACATTGGTTTACCGGCAGCATTCTTAAAATATTTAAATAAACATTCTATAAGCCGATAGCAAAAGCTTTTTTTTGAACCAACACTTTCATTTTTTTCTGAAAGTTTAAAAACTACAAACATGAAAGGAGACATAAAATTATCGAAGTAAATTATAACAACCGCCGACCTGCCTGCAGGCTGGTGAAATTTTATGGCGAATAAATTCCACGCCCTTGTCGGGACAAGTTGTGACCAGAATAAAATAAAAAATATACACATGAAAGCTTTTAAAACCTTCGATTACCGGATGAGCATTGCTCTTATAATTGCTTCATTTGTTTTTTCAATAATTACGCTTGATGAGCGTTTTCTCTTGGGGTATTTTATTACCGGTGGTTGGCAAATCATCAGCATGGTTGTACACCAGGCCAATGGATGGTTTACACAAAAAGGATCTAACCGTATAAAATATCATATAGCTGTATTGCTGATTGTGGTTACAGCCTTATTAGCTTTTGCACTACCTGTTATACTATTACCATTATTATTGATACTACTATTTGCTGCTCCAATAATGGCTCTGTACTATACACATATTTGTTACAACGAACTGCATGTAAAAATGCAACGCCCCGCTAGCTTATTAAAATAATTTTACACCAAAATAAAACATGATATGAACCACATTATCCTCACCTACAGCCTCTACTTAGTAATAAGTATTTCACTAACTGTTTGGGTTGCCCGAACCTTGTTTAAAAATGGAAAAATATTTTTGTATGATATTTTTCATGGCAATAAAGCCCTGGCCGACAGTGTAAACAATTTACTGCTGGTTGGCTTTTATTTGGTAAATATTGGCTACGCTGTTTACACCCTACAAATAACCGACAATATTGTGAACAGCCGTGAAGTGCTGGAAAAACTGAGTTTAAAAATTGGACTCATCATTCTTATACTGGGTGGAATGCATTTCTTAAACCTCTATATCTTTTTTAAATTGCGCCACCGTGCCTTACACGACAACAATAAAAAAGTAATTCCTGTTCAAAATTAACTCTATGAAACGTAAAATAATAAAAGAAAAAAACACTCCAAGCAAAGCATATCATTTATTTTAAATTGCAGTATGAAACTCGATCGGGTGATATTATTTGATGGCGTTTGCAACTTGTGCAACGGGGCTGTGCAATATGTAATAAGGCACGACCCAAAAGCAAATTTTAGTTTTGCATCGCTCCAAAGTAATATTGGGCAGCAATTATTACAAAGTAATGGTTTATCGCAACAGCAGTTTGATTCATTTGTATTAATTGAAAATAATATTGCCTATACAAAATCTACTGCAGCATTAAGAGTGGCAAAAAAACTAAAAGGGCCTGTAAAAATATTATATGGTTTCATTATTATACCTCGCTTTTTAAGAGATTGGCTTTATGAATTTATTGCAGCCAACCGATATAGATGGTTTGGGAAAAAAGAAAGTTGTATGATTCCAAGCCCGGATCTTAAACAACGGTTTTTAAATGATTGAAACATGAACACAAAAAAAACATTAGTATTGGGGGCCTCTGAAAATCCTGCACGATATAGTTACCTGGCAATAAATAAATTGAAACAATATGGCCACCCGGTTATCGCTATCGGCAAAAAAGCAGGTAAAGTAAATGGCATATCTATTCAAACCGGCCAACCCGAACTTCAAAACATTGATACAGTAACCCTATATATAAACCCTGCAACCCAGCAGAATTATTACAACTATATTCTCTCATTAAAGCCTGCACGCATTATATTTAATCCCGGTACTGAAAACGCTTCATTAGAAGAACTTGCGGAAAAAAGTGGCATCAAAACCATTGAAGCTTGCACCCTGGTAATGCTTGCTACCAACCAATATTGAGCCTGTTTTTAAAAAAATATCTTTGGGCTATATACTAAAAGGCTCTCCATTTGCGTTTAGTTTTTTATAGAAATCCAATATTCTACTTACAAAACTGAACTACTATGTTGTCCTTACGAAAAGCCATGCTTATGGGGGTGCTATGCATTTCTATAACAACAAAAGCACAAACTACTTCCGAAGTAAAGCCTGCAATTTTTGCAAACTATCCGGCAATCATTTCCATTCCGGAATCTTCCTTACAAAATATTTTCAGTTTTACTGCAAACCAGGAAACGGTTATTGACTTTGGAAGCAACTTATTATTTCCCTGCAAAGTTTTACGCAATGAAACAAAATATGGCAATATGCAAACGGTGATTATCCGTTCTACTGCATTTAACAATGCCATGCTACAGGTAACAAAAATTGTAAACAGAGATCAATCTATTAGTTACAATGGCAGAATAATAAACGAAAGAGCGGCAGATGGTTTTGAAATAAAAAAAGCTGTAGGTACAGGCCAATATCAACTTACAAAATTTGAAACAGACAAAATATTAGAAGGCTGTATGTAACTAATAATCATTTACCTTATCCTTTATAAATCCTAAACAAATGAAAAACTTTACACAAAAGATTATAGGCCTATTGCTATTGGCAATACCGGTAGGTTTGATTGCACAGGTACCCAAACTAAATAGTTTTAGCGGTGCAACAGCCACCATTTACATTGACTTTGATGGAGAAACCATAAACTCGGCTTATTGGAACGGTGGAAATACATTGGTTTGCGAACCAGCTCCATTGAGTACCCTTCAAATGACGGAAGTGTTTAACAGGGTAGCTGAAGATTATCGCCCATTCAATGTAAACATTACAACTGATTTGAGTAAATATATTGCTGCTCCGGCAAATCAACGAGTACGCATTATAGTTACACCTACCAGTGCATGGAGACAAGGTGTAGGCGGCGTGGCGTTTACAGGTTCTTTTACCTGGGGAGATGATACGCCCGGCTTTGTGTTTACTGATAGATTAGGGAGTGTAAAAGCAATTGCAGAATGTACATCGCATGAAAGTGGCCATACTGTTGGCCTTAGTCATCAATCAAAGTATAACGGAAATTGCCAGTTAACCGAAACCTACAATACAGGTGAAGGAACAGGTGAAACCAGTTGGGCTCCTATAATGGGCAACAGCTATGCCCGTAATATGACCGGCTGGAACAATGGTCCTACACCTTATGGTTGTGCAAATACACAAGACAATTTAACCATCATTACTTCTCAAAACGGTTTTGGATACAGAGTGGATGACCATTCGGATGAAATTAGCAGCAATGCAACATTTGTAAATAGTGCAGGCATTAATGCCGAAGGGGTAATTTCAACAGCCAGCGATAAAGATGTATTTAAGATGGATATATCTATTGGCGGAGAAATTCATATTGAAGCAAAACCCTTTATGGTAAGCACAGGATATAGTTATAATACCGGAGCCAATTTAGATATACAGGTAGAATTATATAATGGTTCTACTTTAATTGGTACTTACAATCCATCAAACTCTATGATGGTTAATATTGATACTACCTTAAATGCGGGTTCCTACTATATTATGATTAGTGCCGATGGAAATAGCAACACTACCGGCTATGGCAGTCTTGGCTCTTATTCATTAACAGGCTACAGAGGCATTCTGCCTATTCGCAGTATTAGCCTTACCGGTTCTGCAAATAAAAACAAACATAGTTTTAACTGGAACATTATTGCCGATGAACCTGTACAAAACCAGGAGCTTCAATATTCATTAGATGGAAGATTATTTAATGCATTAAATGCAATAAATATTTCTAAACATTCGTTTGAATATATAACCAACCAAAGCAATTTGGTTTACTACAGATTGAAAGTAACTACTGTAATTGGCGAAATCGCTTATTCCAATACAGTAGCTTTAAAAGCAGAATCGGTAACAAAAGCATTTAATGTTACCAACACGGTACAACAGGAAATAGTAGTGAATGCACAAGAGAAATTTAATTATCGTTTACTCGATATAAACGGCAGAACCATTGAAACCGGCAACGGTCAAATGGGAACTTCCAGAATCAATCTTACGAACCGAGCCTCAGGAATGTATGTTCTTCAATTGCTGAGTGCAAGTGCCAAACAATCGGAAAGAATTTTAAAACAGTAAGGTAGATTCATGTGTAAGTTTAGGGGACAGCGTTAGGGGCTGTCCTCTTTTTTTATGTTGTATTTTGTAAAGTTCGTTTTTGAAACAAAGGACTATTGGCTACAAAAACCCCCAACAGAATAACCAACATGCCCAAAACTTGTTTCCACCCTACTACTTCGCCATACAATACTCCCCAAAACAAAGCAACAATTGGAATGCCGTAAGTTACCATGGAGGCAAATACAGAGCCTGCTCTTTTTAGCAACATGTAAAAAAATATAGTTGCCAATGCCGAACCAAAAATTCCAAGGATTGCAGAATAACCGCTTGCAATCAAATTTTCTTTTGCAAAAAGGTTTTGATTAAAATAGCCGGAGAAAAACAAAACCATCATGGCAGGAATTGCATTCAGCAACATAGCAACAGCAGTAATTCTTAAAGAAGGAATTTGCTTAAGACGCTTATGCACCATATTTACATTGTATCCATAAAGTGCAGTGGCAATTATTATCAATAAAATATGAAACAGGTTGTTCTCTTCTTTAAAATTTGGCTGAACAAAGAAAAGCATTATTGAACCCGATAAAGCAATACAAATGCCAACAATCTTAATCAACGAGGTTCGATAATTAAAAAATAATGCACCGGAAAGTATTACAAAAATAGGTGTGAGCGAATTGAGTACACCAGCAAGGCCACTATCTACCTGCTGCTCAGCATAGCAAAATAAATAAGCAGGTAAAAGACTTCCCAGTGTACCAGAAAGAAAAACATATACCATCAATTTGCGGGGGATAAGTCGAATACTCATTATAGCAATTGGCAACAATACCAAACCGGCAGAAACAATCCTGATAGATGCCACCTGAAAAGAACTTAACGCTTTCATTCCTTCCTTCATTAAAATAAAACTACTTCCCCACACAAATGATAGCCCTATAAAAAGTAGCCAGTTTACCGGATTGTTTTTCACAAAAAAAGTTTAATTACAAAATTGAGTGAATAACCATTGCCATAAAAATGTTTTTTTTCATACATTACATTTAGTAAACCCTTCCTCTTAACAATAAAACAATTTAACATGGGATTTATTAAAGAATTTAAAGAGTTTGCCATTAAAGGCAATGTAATTGACCTGGCGGTAGCAGTAGTAATTGGCGCAGCCTTTGGTGCTATTGTATCTTCGTTGGTGGACGATATAATTACTCCATTGCTTTTAGCACCCTCTCTAAAAGCAATTGGTGCAGCCGATATTGATCAATTGGTTTGGGGTACGGTTAAATATGGCAAATTTTTAGCAGCTATTATTAAGTTCCTGGTTATTGCCATTGTTTTATTCCTTATTATAAAAGCAATAAACAGTACCAAGAAAAAAGAAGAAGCTGCACCTGCCGAACCATCCAGCACCGATAAATTATTAGAAGAAATTAGAGATGAACTTAGAAAAAAGTAAAAAAAAATAATACTGTATTTTTGCATCGGCTGCCTTTAAAGGCAGCCGTATTTTTTATACAAATTCTAAATTAAATAATGAAAAAATTATCCGCTACACTGTTTATTGTATTTATTGCATTTACAACCCTTGCACAGGATGGCACTGTAAAAGATTTAAAAAAAGATGCTGAAAAAACAATTTCCAAAAACCCTAATGATACCATTGTAAAAACCTGGAAAAAAGGAGGCAATTTTGGAATCAATTTAAACCAGGGCACATTGAGTAACTGGAGTGCAGGTGGCGACAAATTCTCGCTTTCTATCAACAGCCAGTTGGGTCTTTTTGCTTTTTACAAAAGAAACAAAAACTCATGGGACAATACACTCGACTTAAACTATGGCCTTGTAAAAACCACCAGCCTGGGTACCCGAAAAGCTGCCGACCGTATTGAACTTTTATCAAAGTATGGCTATGCAATTGGCAAAAAATGGAATGCGGGTGTATTGCTAAATGTACGTTCTCAATTTTCTAATGGATATAATTATTTAAAAAATGTAAACAATGCAGATAGTGCGGTGCTAACATCCAAACCATTTGCTCCAACCTATGTATTGCTTTCCCCGGGTTTTGATTATAAACCCAATGCCAACCTTTCTTTTTATATTTCACCCATTACTGCCCGCTGGGTAATTGTCGGCGATAAACAATTGGCTGCCGATAAATATGGATTTACCAATGGAAAAGGGGTAAGAAACGAATTGGGTGCTTTTGGTTCCGCAAGCTTTACGAAAACATTCAATAAAAATGCTTCATTTAAATCGAAGCTTGATTTGTTTTCAAACTACCGGAATAACCCACAGAATATTGATATTTTTTGGACCAATACTTTAACGGCCAAAGTAACCAAATTCATCAACTTTAACCTGCAGGTAGATATGATTTACGACGATGATATTGCCAATGTAAAACCCGGTAAAGGTCCTGCTCCGCAAATATTACAATTAATGGGAATAGGTTTTGCTTATAGCTTTGCCAATTACAAGCGGCCATAAAAGTTTTTAAGCCATTATCCACAAGCCTTGCAGGAGCGTTTTCTGCTAGGCTTTTTCATTTATTTTTACCGACATTACTTGATATTAACCTCAAGGCAAAAAGCACTTTACAAAATTAAAATATAGATTTTGACAGTTCCCAATTACCAAATAAAATTAGACGAATTTGAAGGCCCTTTCGACCTGTTGCTTTTCTTTATTGAAAGGGATGAATTGGATATTTATAATATTCCCATCACAAAAATCACCAACGACTTTTTGGATTACATCCATAGCCAGGAAAGATTGAATATTGAGCTAAGCAGCGAATTTATTTTATTTGTAAGCACTCTCATGCGTATTAAAGCAAAGATGCTGCTTCCCAGAAAAGAATTGGATGCACAAGGCAACGAAATAGATCCACGCCAGGAGTTGATTGATAAAATTCTGGAGTATAAAAAATTCAAAGAAGCTTCTGCAAGGCTTGCTCAATTGGAAGAAGAAAGATTGATGATGATTAAGCGGGGCAATCTTCAAAAAGAACTGGCTTCCATTGGAGAGGAAGCGGGCGAAGGCACAGAAATTCAAACTGTTACCCTTTTTAAACTGATGAAAGCATTTGAAAAAGTGGTTCAGCGCATCCAGGAAAAAAACAATCGTCCGGTGCATACTGTAGTTCAGTATAACTATACCATGGAAGGCATTAGAGATTACATGCTCGATATTACCCGAAACGAAAGAACCATGTCTTTTGAAAAAATATTTGAAGTATGTGAAAACCGTATTCATGCCATTTTTATTTTCCTCAATATGCTGGAACTGGTTCAGCAAAAATTTATGACACTTATTGTAGGTGAAGGACGAAACAATTTTATTTTAGAATACAATGAGCACAGGGAAGAAGAACAATCAACCCAACTATCTGAGGAGGATTGGGCAAGACTAAATTAAATTTTTACAACATTCTTAAAATGCCGACCAAACCTGGTTGGCATTTTTATTTATAAATATTTAAAACAATGGGCTTATTTGAAGCCGCTAAATATTTTTCTAAAGTTTTTAAAAATGCAGGAGATACCGTGGGGCATCCCTGGCTTTCGCAAATTGTTTGCGGTGCCACTTCTTCTTCCGGCACACAGTCATGCGAATGCAAAACTATAAATCTCTCAAATGCTTTATCATTGGTTTTATCTAACCCATAAAGTTTATATGCAAGGCCAAACCTGCCTTGATATGCAGCTCCTACTTTGTACTTGCCCAGCGAAGTGCAATAACTCCCGGATACATTTGAAAATTCTATTTCATTGATCGATGAACCATAGCCATGCGTTACCAATGCCGCTTGCTCAATACTATCCTTATCCATATTGTAAACAAAAAAACGGTTTTGGCCCGAAGGTATGCTCATATCTATTAAAAAAGCAATCTGCTTATTGTACCCTTTAATTTTTGAAAACTCTTGTACTTCATCAGCTATTTTGGGTAGTTTATCATCTCTATGCATTGTGTTTTTTTTAAGCGGAAGTTTATGATGTGTAAGTATGGATGATTTTCCCATTAAAACCTTGTCTTTGCTTTTGGATAAGTTTTTAAAAACAAACAGGCCAATAACCACCGTCGAAAAAAATACAACAATCGGTATTACTGTGTTAGTAATAGTTCTCATACAAATAAATATTTGAAGTGAGAGAGATGTGATAACCCACTAATTCCACAAGCATATTGCAGATTATTCATGTTAATTTCTCTTAACAATTTTACTGCGCAATCATTCAATCATAATTTTAAAATATTTACATAGGCCAAAAAAAAAGCAACACTACTGTGCTGCCTTTTAAAATATTTACTTGTTGCTTCTGCTTAGCGAATACTGTGCATATACTCGTTGTTGGCAAATTGTTTTTTTACATCTTTCAAATCTCTCAATATGCTTGCATCTACCAAATTGCCTCCCATTTCCAACACAAATCCACCAATTAAATTTTCCTTTACCGCAGTTTCCAACTCAATATTTTGTACGCCGGTTTCAGCCTTTACTTTTGAAACAATATTATTTTTTAAATCATCCGAAGCAGGTACTGCAGTGGTAAGCTTTACGATATGTATGTTTTTAATTTCATTGTATTTCTCAATAAATGACTTTACAATTTCGGGCAGGTTACCTTCTCTTGATTTTTTAGCCAGTAGTTGAATAAACAGTTGTGTAAGGTTACTCACTTTACCATTTAATACTGCCAAAATAATTTTCTCCTTTTTATCGGTAGCAATTACCGGGCTTTTAAGCAGGGCCACAAAATCGGGGTTGCTTTTAAAAATTCCCTGCAAAAGTTTTATATCGGCAAATACAGTGTCTAAGTTATTTTGCTCCACTGATAAATCGAGCAAACTTTTTGCATACCTACCTGCTAAACGTGGATTGTTCATNNTCGTTGGCAAGATCTTTAATATAGTTTTCCTGCGCAGCCTTATCACTCAACTCTTTTCTCAATATTTTTTCACTTACTTCAATTACCAATTTGCCTACTTGGTTTTTAAGATCAATCATAGCGGCATTTTTTTGATGGTTGATAGAAGTGTTGGCATCTGCAACAATTTTTGCTGCCTGAGCTTTCGCTTCTTCTTTAGCATCGCTAATAATTTTGTCTTTAATTTCTTTTGCTTCTTTAAGCATGGCAGCTCTTTCTTCATTGGCTTTTGCCAGCAAAGCTTCGTTATCGCTTTTTAATTGAGCCATTTCCAGCTTTACTTTTTCAGCAGTGGCTATTGAATCGGCAATTCCTTTTTCTCTTTCGTTGATGGCTTTCATAATGGGCTTCCAGGCAAATTTGCCCAAAACAAATAAAAGCAAAAGAAAAGCAATGGTGCTCCAGAATACCAGGCCAATTTCAGGCTTAACCAATGGGTTTAATTCTAAAAAAAACATATAGTTGAATGTTTAAAATCTAAAAAAATAAAAGAAAAATACAGGCCCTCCGCCCTTTGCTTTGGGCCTGTAAAATTTTCAGTGCAATTACTGAGGATTGTTACCCAAGAAGGCAACTACCACAGCGAATAGTGCAACCGCTTCCACAAGGGCAGCAGCAACAATCATGTTTGCACGAATGTCGTTAGCAGCTTCTGGTTGACGGGCAATACCTTCTACCGCACCTTTACCAATTTGGCCAATACCAATACCGGCGCCAATTGCAGCTAAACCCGCACCAATTGCAGCAATACTTCCTACCATGATTTTGTGTTTTTAATTGTTATAAAAAAAGTTTAATTAAGCAGTTTCTCCTTCGTTCCAATGTGGATCGGTATCACCATGATGGTGATGTTCTTCAATGGCCATGCCTATATACATTGCCGAAAGCATGGTAAAAATATAAGCCTGTAAAAATGCCACCAACAACTCTATTAATCCAATAAAGAGGGTGAACGGAACCGATAATGCCGATGCATAAATTGATTTGAAAACAAATATGAGGCATATTAAAGTTAATACCAGAATATGGCCTGCAGTAATGTTCGCAAACAATCGAATCATTAACGACATGGGCTTTATAAATACACCCAGTAATTCAATGGGTGCTAAAAATATTTTCATACCTACGGGCATACCGGGCATCCAAAAAATATGCTGCCAGTAGTTTTTGTTGCCACTAACATTTACAATCAAAAAAGTGATTAATGCCAGCGTCATGGTAAAAGCAATATTACCACTCACATTGGCTCCACCCGGGAAGAATGGTACTAATCCCAATATGTTATTAATCCATATTAAAAAGAAAATAGTCAATAAAAAAGGCATGTAGCGAGCATAGTTGTGGCCAATATTTGGCTTTGCCACTTCGTCTCTTACAAACAGAATAATGGGTTCCATAAAAGATTGAAATCCTTTGGGAGCAGTTTTTACGCCGTTGTGTTTGTAGGCTTTTGCTACACTTAAAAAGATAATGAGCAATAGAACCACTGTAAGCAACAAGGATGCAACATTTTTAGTAATGGAGAAATCCCATACTTTGGCAGTGGCGGCTTCATCTATAACGCCCTGTTCGTTTACCACTTTTATTTTGCCTTCAACCGATTTGTATAAATAATTACCCTGGTAAGCTTGGGGTGCATGATGCTCATCCATTAAGTTGGACGATGAGAAAAACTCAATCCCTTTGTCGCTGTATAAGATTACAGGTAAAGGAATAGATGTGTGGCCCCATAAATGCCAGCTATGGTCGTCGCTGATATGCTCCAAAATGGTTTTGGTAATATCGAATTTCTCTTCTTCGCTATGAGCGCCTGTTGTTTGGTGATTTTCTTCCCCTCCATGAGTGGGTTCCTGGCCAAAACTTGCATTAGACAAAAATAACATGCCTAAGCTAAAAACCGCTACCAGTAAAGATTTGAGACGTTTCGCTACCATATCTGTCCTAAAATTTGGCGCAAAGATAAGGCCGGGGGGTTGAAAAGTAAAATAAGCGGCGGAAAATTATTAGAAGTTTTGTCGGAAATATCAATCTCGTTCTTTCGAAAGCCTGATTATTTTTTCCAGTTCAATTACATCAATTTGATCTTTTGGCCGATTGACTGCTTTTTTATTTGCAATTAGTTGATTTATAAATATTATTGTCCGACTAAAAAATTTCAAATTGGGCTAAAGCCCATAAGCGGTNNATAGCCCTGGGCTTAAGCCCAGGGCTATTGATTCAAATACTCTCCCAGTGGGCTTTAGCCCAACTTTGTCGGACAATAATAATTTATAAATAGAAAACTAATCTTGCCTATGTTCAACTTTAGCATTTTTAAGCATAGCACCAACTTTAATTAAGCGCATCAATATTTGAAACCGCTGGGTATGTGAAAGTTTAAGCGACTGCCTTAATACATCTAACTCGGCTTTTTCGTAATTGGCAGCAGGTTCTCTCAACAGAGGTTCTTCGTTTATATTGTTTGATATTTTTTTTTCAGGCAAAGGCATCAAGCAATTTACAAAAAAAATTGGGGCATTATATTAATTAAACTGTTATTTGGTTCTCTTCGGCAAACTGCATTTGGTACAATTGATAATAAAAACCCTTTTGCTGCATAAGTTCTGCATGGCTGCCAAATTCTTTTACTTCGCCATTATCCAAAACCAAAATTTTATCGGCCTTGCGAATGGTACTTAAACGATGTGCTATAACAATGGCAGTTCGCCCCGAAATTAATGTATCAATAGCATGCTGTATCAACTGCTCACTTTCTGTATCTATACTGGAAGTAGCTTCGTCTAAAATTAAAATAGATGGATTGTACAATAATGCTCTTACAAAAGAGAGTAATTGCCTTTGCCCCATTGAAAGTGTAGCGCCTCTTTCCATTACATTATAATGATACCCACCGGGAAGGCGCATTATAAAATCGTGCATTCCTATCAGCTTTGCTGCCTGCTGTGCCTGCTCTAAACTAATATCGGGATTGCGTAGCGTGAGATTATCTAAAACAGAACCACTGAATAAAAATACATCCTGCAACACTACTCCTATTTTGCTGCGTAAAAAGTCTATATCGAAATCTTCTATAAATGTATTATCAATCAGCACCCTGCCTTTATTAATTTTATAGAGCCGGTTAATCAAACTGATGATAGAAGTTTTGCCACTTCCCGTATGCCCAACAATGGCTAAGGTTTGCCCCGGTAATATTTTAAACGAAATGTCTTTTAATACGTATTGATTGTTCACATAGGCAAACCACACTTTATCAAATTCAACTGCTCCATTAATTAGCGGTTGATTATTTTCATTGGCACCAATAGTGCCTGTTTGCACGGTAACATCGGTATTATCTAATACTTTAAACACACGCTCTCCGGCAATCATTCCCATTTGCAGCACATTAAATTTATCGGCAATTACACGTAGTGGCCTAAACAATAAGTTGAGGCAAAGAATAAATGCAGTAATTACCGCCCCGGTTTTTGCAGCTACTACTGCATCGGCCTGCCCACCTGACTTTGCAGCCCACCAAACCAATAAACCAATGGAAAGTGCAGACACCAATTCAACAATGGGAAAAAAAACAGAGTAAGCAAAAATGGCTTTTATGTTTGCATTGCGGTGTTCTTTGTTGATGGCTTCAAAATGTGCCTGTTCTTTTTTTTCTGCGGCAAATGCCTGTACCAATGCCATGCCTGTAATATGTTCCTGCACAAAAGCATTGAGAGCCGCCACAGCATTTCGCACTTTAATATAAGATTGGTTTACGCTTTCTTTAAAAAAATAAGTGGCAATAATCATAATTGGAAATGGAGCAAGGCAAATAAGGGTTAATTTCCAATCAACCAAAAACATATAAGTAAGTATAGAAACTATAGATAACAAATCGGCAATTATGGGAATTAGCCCATCGCTGAAAATATCGTTCACCGATTCTATATCGTTAATGGTTCTTGTGGTTAAAGTACCAATGGGTGTGCGGTCGAACTGTGTAAGATTATACGAACTAATTTTTTTATAAGTAGTTACTCTTAAATCTCTCACTACGCTTTGGCCAAGAGAGGCAGTTGAAAAAGTAAAAACAAAACGACAGGCAGTTTCTATCCCAAGTAAAATAATTTGAAAAAGAGTAATCTCAATTAAAAAGCTTCCCGGCCCCGTTAAAAACCTGCCTGCTGTCGATCCGTTCAATCCGCTGTTGATACTAATTTGTATGAGCAATGGCCTTACAGGAGCTATTGCTGCTAAAAAAATGGCTAAAAAAACCGACCAGTAAAATTTTTTCTTATAAGGAGCTGCAAATCGAAATATCCTTTTTAATGTTGTCCACCGGCTTTCGCCCGGCACGGCCTTGTCCATACTCATGTTGCAAAGGTCGGGGATTTGGAGAATTTGATTTTAAAATGCAAACCTTTAACAGTTTAACCACAATGCCAGGTTGCAGGCACTAAAAATATTATAATCCGTTTTGTGTGCCAACTGAGGCGAATGGTTTTATCTATTATTGCTCACTTATTTAGAGGGCATTAATTTTTTTGGGGCCTTTTTTTCTTTCAACAAGGCTTTTGCATTTAATGCCGTAACCACTTTTTTCCCGGTTTTAGCTTCCAGTTCTTTTCGTGCCAGCTTTGCCACATTGCCACCCTGTTTTGCGACTTTTTTACTTTCTTTAAAAATCTTTTGGTTTGGTAGCTTCCGAAATGTCTTTTGTAGATGCTTCGGCAAGCATGTTTAAAATGAGCTCGGTATTGGTCATATTATCTCGCAGGCTTTCTTTTTTCAATCCTTTCAGCGTCTTGTATTCTTTGGTGGTTCTATCGCTCCAAGCTTTGGTAATAATATCGGTAAGGCTTGCAAACTGCTGTCTTTCTTTCAGCCCTCTTTTTTTCCATTCATCGGTTAGCTCTTTGCGTATTTCAATACTTTTGAGCCGTTGGTTAATCCAGTTTTGGGAATAGCCAAGTTTGATGTATTGTTCTAATGCCCTGTCTATACTCAGTTCGGGGTCTTGCATTTCGTCTAAGCGTTCTGCGGCTACCTGTGCCAACCAAAGTTTAAAAGGCTCTGCATTGGGCGATGGTATGGATTGAATAAGCCTGAAAAGTTGCTCTGTATCTGCCACATCGGTTAGGTAAAATTTACCGTCGGCAGATTGCATTTTCAGTTGTCCCAAAAATTGGGACAACTCGCTTCCCTCGTTTTTTAGTTTGGTTTTTAATGCATTCCAATACTTCCTGGGTCTGGGACTTTCAGTTAATACCTCAATTACATCAATGATGGAGAAATACCATTTTCCCTGTTCGGAATCCCATAGGGTGCTTACCTTTTTATCTTCAAAAATTTTTATTTCATTTTTCGGTTTCATTATTTTTCTGTTTTGTTAATAGGAGCAATAAACTTTGATAGCTCCGTGCCTGTTTCTATTAACTCATTGTTGTTGGTGCTTCTGCCTGTGGCAGAATTACAATTTGTATAATGGTAATTTCAATTAAAAAACTACCCGGCCCTTTTAAAAACTCGCCTACAGCAGAACTGGCCAGGCCTTTGTTGATATTTATTTGAATGAGCAATGGCCTTACCTAGGCAAATGCTGCTAAAAAAACCGACCAGTAAAATTTCTTCTTATAAGGAGCGGCAAATGTAAAAATCCTTTTGAGGATGGCTATTCGTGAATATTATTTTTCTGCCTTATCCATGAACATCATACAAAGTTAGTTGCCTCATTTTAAAACCAATTACCATTCACAACTATCAATTCCCCAACTCTTCGCCGCCTGTTTGTTTATTGTATGCTTTTATAAAAATGGCACCCAGGTTTTTGTAGGGAGGCACATAATCTTCCCAACTTTCTCTTATAGACATGCTGGGGTCGGTAGAAAAAGATTTGCTCAGGGTTTGCCACATCCGTTTCCAATGCAGTGTATTCCCCGAAATAAATGTTTGATTCATGTAATTTAGAATGGGGCGATTGATATCGCCGGCACCTATTTCTTTGGTTGAAATTATATGAGCATCGGGGCTTAGTTCTAAAATTTGATGTAGGTTTTGATATCCACCGCAACTACCCAATACCACAATTTTTGCATTATCGGGCATTCGTTTAATGGTTCCCGGTAGCCAATAGCTATGCCCTCGGTGCACCACAATGGTTGGATGCATGCTCAGCGATTCTAAATATTTTGTAAGATGCACCTGTGCAGAGTCATCGAGGTTTTGATTGTAGTCGAGCGGGCGATTGGCATATACAAATACATTTCCTTTGTGCGACTGAATTTCAACCCACTCTTTTTTGTAAGTAACCTTCCAGTCTTTTGCCGGAAAAGAATTTACAAAAGGTGGGAAAAATGCCTTGCCATCTTCATCACCATAAAAAAATACCTGCTGCACTATTCGTCCTTTTTCATCCTGCAAATCTTTATTACCCACTTCATAAATGGAAGGAATACCCACCAATGCGGTTAGGTCTATTTTGTTGGTAGTGTCGGCCGATAGCATTATCATTTCGAGCAGGCTGTAAATATTTTTACCCCTGCTGTTGTTTTCTGCAATGCGTTGTTCTTTGTTTTGATTTACATAAGCCAGAATGGTAGATAATAATTTTTTATCGGTAATGCTGCTGTAAGAGTCGGCTACATCTACTGCATCTTCCAGGTTGCCGGTTTTATCGAGATTGGCCACAAATGCCCTCATCAATATTTCCGATTTATCAATGGGCATAGTTGCTAAAAACACATCGAGTTTATTNNAGCAATGAATCGCCCCTGGGTTTGCTGCCCATCAATTGAAGCATACGGTTAAAACTATGTTTGTAGCTGGAAGTATATAAATCACTTTCGCCCATTATCATCATATAATACAACTCAACCGGCGAAAGGGGTTGAATGGCTTTCATTCTAACATTCAAATTATTTACATCGTGCAGTTCATTTATGTGTTTAATAAAATGCTGCATGGCTTTACCTTTTAAAGTTTCCCTTAAACCATTGGGCCCAAACATTGCAATGGGCGTATCTCTTGCCGGTGGAGCCATTCGTTTGTAATATTCAATTTCGGTATTGACCAATAGTTTATAGTACCCCAGGCTATCGTAGCTTACGCCATCGCCTACCAATGGCTTAATTGTCTCAATTGTTTTTTTACCCCTAAGTAAATCATCTAAAAAGGGAAAATAAAAAAGTGCATTGGGTGTTTGGCTCAGTTGTGCAACTGTTTTAACCATAAAGTTGCCATTGCGATGTATTAATTTCCCTTCGGGAGAATGTGTTGATTGAGAGTAACTATAAAGCTGTACCGGGTTATTTAATGCTGCAACCACTACGAGGCTATCGGCAAAGCTTGCATCTATATAAGGCCTAATGGTTTTTAAAATATTTTCGGGATGCAACACACTATATTTCAAATACACAATTTCATCGGCTCTTTTATAATCGGCATGTTGTTCAAAAATAGAAGTAACAATTTTTGCGGTTTCATAGTTGGCAGCTTCTATAAAAGGTAAAATTGAATTTCCCTGCGATGCATTTTGTATTACCTGCTCAAAAACATTTAATAAACCCGGAAACTCAATTGGCTTTATTGCTTTTACACGCCATTCTTTATAAAATGTTTGCAACAAATCTTCAATATATCTCAGGTAGCGTACTTTATCATTATTGCTAACAATGGATTCATTGGCTTCAATCCAATTTTGCAAATCATCTACCCTTCTATACAAGGCATCGGAAATATGCAAATTAAAATCTTCGTTTTTTGTAGCATTCCACATTTTGTCATGCTTGCCATCAAGCTTATCAATGGTTTCTTGTTCATTATCTATTTTATCATGGAAACCAATACGAGAATACGGGATAGGCGTTTTAAGGGTGTCGGCATTATTTGCCATTGACCCAAAACCCGATACTATAAAGAAAGAAAGTAAAATTAGTTGTTTCATAAAGCGCCATTTCTGTTGCAAAGATGCTGCAAAATAATGTTATGCATCTATTTATAAGATTACAATAATAAAGAATCGTACCAAAGGCGCTTAACAATTTAATAATATTATAACTTGCCTTTAACGGTTGTAGGCTCAAATGGTTAAAGTAATTTTGCAAAACTTAATTTGTATGAGTAATAGCAGAAAGATATTAATTGCAGATGACGAGCCGGATATTCTGGAAATTCTTCAGTTCAATTTGCAAAAAGAGGGCTACGATGTTGTAACCGCTAAAAATGGCGACGAAGCTATTGAGCAGGCTAAAAAAACAAATCCCGATCTTATTATTTTAGATATAATGATGCCCGGCAAAACCGGCCTTGAAGCCTGCAACGTCTTACGCATGAACCCCTTGTTTGCCGGTACTTTAATTGTGTTTTTAACCGCAATGAGTGATGAAAACACCGAAATTAAAGGACTTGAAACAGGTGCAGATGATTATATTACCAAACCCATAAGTCCTAAAGTTTTTTTAAGTAAGATAAACGCTCTGTTTCGCCGAATTAATAAAGAAGAAATAAGCACTATTAAACTGGGAGCAATGGAAATAGACCGGGAGCAATACCTGGTTAAAATAAATGGAGAAGATATTATTCTTGCAAGAAAAGAATTTGAATTGCTGGCACTGTTGGCATCAAAACCCGGCAAAGTATTTTTAAGAAACGAAATACTCAATCAAATTTGGGGCACCGAAGTTATAGTTGGTGATAGAACCATTGATGTACACATACGCAAAATTCGTCAGAAACTTGGATTGGATTGTATTACCACAGTAAAAGGGGTTGGGTATAAGTTTGAATTGTAGATTTTTTTTAGCAAATAGCTGTTAGCGGTGAATGGTTGCTGATGGTCATTAGCAAAACAGTTGCACTAACACGCTACTATTTTTAATAGCTTTACAAGTTTCCAAAAGTCAAAAGTCAAACGATAAACGGATTACGCTAACATGCTATCTACTAAAAATTTTTCTCCTCAACAGCTTGCTGCGCTCACCGCTTTGGCATTATCGGTTCCTATTGCATTGGGTATTTTTATTTTTAAACCCGTATGGTGGATTGCATTAGCTTCGTTAATAGTAATTTTTTTAGGAAGTTTTGGATTGATACTTTTTACCCTTCAAAAATTTATTTACCGAAAAATTAAACTCATTTACAAACTCATCTATCAAACCAAAGCAACCCGTAGAGAAGAGTTTTACCATAAAAACATTTTACCCCAAAAAAGTATTGACGAAGTAAGAGAAGATGTGGAAGCATGGGCAAAGCAAAAGAAAAACGAAATTGAAGTGCTTCAGCAAAATGAAGCTTTTAGAAAAGAATTTTTACAAAACCTTAGCCACGAATTAAAGACACCCATTTTTGCCATTCAGGGTTATGTAGATACATTGCTGGGTGGTGCTCTTCAAAACGAAGATGTTAATACAAAGTTTTTACAAAACAGCTCTCGAAACATAGACAGGCTGGTAAATTTATTAGACGACCTTGATGAAATATCCAGGCTGGAAAGCGGCGAGCAAAAATTGAATACAAGTAATTTTATTATTCAGGATTTATTTAAAGAAGTGGCCGAATCGCTTTTTATTAAGAAAGCAGAAAAGAATATTAAATGCAGCATAAAAAAAGGATGCGAATTTCCTATTGTAGTAAATGCTGATAAAGAAAAAATAAGACAGGTATTAATTAACCTGGTTGATAATGCTATTAAATATGGAAAAAAGAATGGCAGCATTGAAGCCAGTTTCTATAATGTGGATGGCAAAACGGTTTTAATAGAAATAAGTGATGATGGGTATGGCATTGCCGAAGAACATATACCCAGGGTTTTTGAAAGATTCTACAGAACCGACCTTGCCCGTAGCCGCAAAGAAGGCGGCAGTGGCCTTGGGCTTTCCATTTGTAAACACATTATAGAAGCCCATGGACACAGCATGCATGTTCGCAGCAAAATGGATGTGGGTACCAGCATTGGCTTTAGCCTGAATGCTAAAAAAGAAGGCTCCATATAGTGCTGAAAATTATAAATTTTTGAGCGTTTACTATTTGCTAACATTCCCTTTACCTAAAAGCAATACAATACAATCATATTTGTATTTCAATGAAAATTTTATACGCACTTCAGGCAACCGGCAACGGCCATATTAGCCGTGCAAACGAAATACTTCCCATTTTAGAAACGATGGCTAATGTAGATGTGTTGCTAAGTGGCACACAGGCCAACGTAGGGCTTAACCATATTGTAAAATATCATAGAAAAGGGCTAAGCTTTGTTTTTGGTAAAAAGGGTGGTATAGATTATTGGGCCACCCTAAAGCTAATGAAGCGCAAACAGTTTATCAACGAAATGAATTCTATTCCTGTGGAAGATTATGATTTTGTAATAAACGATTTTGAACCTTTGAGCGCATGGGCATGCAACAAAAAAAATGTGCCCTGCCTTGCATTAAGTCATCAATTTGCAGTAATTGCAAAACATGCGCCTCTTCCAAAAAAAATTGACCCGATAGCCTGGTTGCTGTTGAAGTACTATGCTCCATGCAGCACAGGAGTTGGTTTTCATTTTGAAAAATTTGATGAAGTAATTTTTACTCCCGTTATACGTACTGAAATTAGAAATGCCTATGTAAGAAACCTGGGGCATTATACAGTTTATCTACCTGCCTATTCCGATAAAAAAATTATTAAAGTGCTGAGTAGTTTTAAAAATGTGCAATGGCAAATTTTTAGCAAACATGCAAAAAAGGCTTATTCAGAAAAAAACTGTTGGATAAGACCCATCAATAATCATGAGTTTATAAACAGTTTAAGTACCAGCCATGCTGTGCTATGCGGAGCAGGATTTGAAACACCTGCCGAAGCATTGTACCTGAAAAAGAAACTACTTGTAATACCAATGAAGGGGCAATACGAGCAACATTGCAATGCTGCCGCATTAAAAAAAATGGGTGTGCCCGTTTTAAAAAAACTATCTATAAAGCATCGAGATAAAATAAAAAACTGGATAGAAGATGAAACAATAATACCTGTAAACTTTCCCGACAGCACAAAAGAAGCGCTCAACAAAGTATTTGAACAGTTTTTTCTCATGCACAATAAAATCCATACCACTTCAAACAATCAAAACACTCTACCTGCTCTTTTTGTCAGGGAAGAGGTTGCAGAAATAGCGTAAGTATATCTTACAACTGTCTGCATTTGAAAATTCAGGGCCGCTTTTGCAGCCCTTTTTTATTTTACTCACTCAAGTGTAATACAATAAAAAGCCACCAATAAGACTATTGGTGGCATAAGCATGATTAAAACTTGCTATTTGCTTAGGGAAAAACTTACACTCTTTTATTGTATAAAAGCGAATCTAAAATCTGCAACCTGCCTTTGATACGCTTTAATATATTAGTTAAACACAGTCCATCCTTTCCACCAGGTAGAATAAGCACCTGCAGGAGCAATACCACCACGGAAGCTTACCGTTTTATCAAAAAAAGTATCTCCATTGAATTTGCTATCGGTAAAACCACCGCCATTCAAAATTTTAGCATTGCCGCTTGAACCTGCAAAAGGTGTTGGGTCAAAAGCCAGGTAGTTAAACGGCTGAATTAATTTTGCATCGGGTACACTGGTAAGTATATCGTTGTTGTAATATGCATTGGTAAACCATGCCTGCAATGTTGCAGTGTTGCTGATAGTAGCACCTGCTGTACCGGTAAATGTAATAGAATTGGTATTGCCTACCAGGGTTACATTACGCAAACGAAGGCTGCTATCTTCAATATTTAAAGCTGTAGATGAACCCAACTGCCCATCAATAATGATACCTGTTGGCCAGCCCATAAAAATGGAATTGAAAATAGAGGTAGCAGAATTTCTTCTTATCTGTACACCTGCAAGGTAATTGCTGTTACCTACATTACTTAAAGTGGCTCTTGGACCTATTGAAGTAATGTTGCTAAAAATAGGAGAAGTTTTTGGGTTTACAGCTCCACCACTTGAGTTGTTGTCGCTTTCAAAAGATTCTGATTTTGAAATATCAGCAATTAAAGAATCTCTCAATATTAGGCCAAACTGCACTTTACCATTATAACCATTGTCGGTATCAAAATCATCGTCCTGGGTTTTGTAGGCAATCAAATACTTTGCATTTACAGTACCGCCAAACCATTCAAAGGCATCGTCTTTTGCATAAGCAACCTGCACATGGTCTATCTGTGTTTTGTTGCCCACAGCAGCCAATGTTAAACTATTAATTTCCTTATCGGGTTGAAATGCATAACCTGCATATTCAATGCGTACATAACTTAACACACCGGAGCTGTCGTCATTTACAGGAGTAGGTGCCACTGCATCACCTGATCCTGCAAGACCATCGCCATTTGCATTATCCACACCTCCTTCTACCTGGTACAAACCATTGGTACCATTGTATGCAGTGTTAATAGCGGCTTTACCACAAATTACCAATCCACCCCAATCGCCGGATTGTGGATTAGGCGAAGCCGAAGTAAATACCACCGGATCTGTGGGCGAGCCCTGTGCTACAATTTTTGAACCACGGGTAATAATCAATGCAGCCACATCGGCACCACTAAATGAACCTTTTACGGTTGTACCCGCTTCAATGGTCATAGTTTTGTTATTCACCATGTACACCAGGCCTTTTAAAATATAGGTATTGCCTTTACGCAAAGTTGTATCGGCATTAATACGGCCTTGTAATGTAATGGTTTGGCCGGTAGGATTACCTGTTCCGGGTTGTGTAATAATGATTACTTCTTTTTCGCCGTCGGTTTCTATTTTACGGCAACTGCTTATAGCCAATGCAGAAATA
This sequence comes from Chitinophagaceae bacterium UBA2793, assembly GCA_002352045.1. Classification (GTDB taxonomy): domain Bacteria; phylum Bacteroidota; class Bacteroidia; order Chitinophagales; family Chitinophagaceae; genus Ferruginibacter. The sequence goes on from DEHT01000065.1 coordinate 26,975, forward strand.
GCAGATAAAAATAAAATGTACTTTTTCATTTTGTGATTTTTATTTAGTTGTTTGCTGTGGTACAGCGCTCCTGTTTGTTTTTAAAAATGTATTAAAATGTATAATTGAATGTCATACTAAAAGTGGTGCCGTATCTTCTTGAAAAACGAACAGCATCGGTACCCTTTTGATAGCTTCGTTTATCCTGGTCGCCCACATTTTGATAGAATGTTTGTTTTTGATTCAACAGATCGCTAATGTTCATTCTTAGCTCGGCTTTGTTATTGATTAATTTTTTTGAAAGTTGAAAATCCAGTAATGAACGAGGTGCTTCATACACATCGGGCGAGCCTTGCGGCACATCGCCTACCAGGTAAATTCTTTCACCAATTCGATTGTACAAAACGGTGGCCGTAACACCCGTTTCGGGCAAATCGTACAATAAACCCAGGTTGATTACATAAGGCGATTGCCCTTGCAATGGCCTGTCTAACTGAAACGCCTTATCTTCTACCCTGCTGTAGATATATGAAACATTGGCCTGGAAGCTGAAGTTTTGCAGCGCTTGTACCATATCCAACTTCTTACGCAACTCAGCTTCTGCTCCATAAGCATTGGCTTTATCCGGGTTGATAAAATTGATGGTGCTTAGGTTTAGAAATTGTTCGGTAGGCGTTTCAAAATGTTTGTAGAATGCGCCAATGGTAAACACTTCGCCGGCTCTTGGATACATTTCATAACGCAAATCAATATTCGAAATTTTTGTTCTTTTCAAATTAGGATCACCCTGGGTTGAAAGATTGAGTTCAAAGTCGTACAGATTTAAATAAGCCAACTCACGCAACTCTGGGCGAACCACAGTTTGAGAACCGGAGAACCTGATATTGGTTTTTTTATTCAACTTATAGGTTGCATTTATACCGGGTAAAAAATCGGTAACCCTGGTATGAGAATGGCGTGGGTCGTATGCTTTAACGCTTCCTACTAACTGGTCGTAATCTTCTACTCTTACACCCCAAACCATTCTAAATTTTTCTGAAAAATTGTTATCAAATTGAATGAATCCTGCATTTAAAATAGTATTGGCCAAATACCGGAAACTATTGCCCTTGATAGCATCAAAGGCAAATTTGTTGTCTTTTCCGTTTCCGAAGTTTTGAGGGTTAAATATCTCTTCCGGCGATAGTTCACGCAAAGCGGCATTGTCTATTGGTAAATAATTGGCAAATAGTTTTGCATCAAAAAGCCTGTCTTTAATCTGTAACATATAACCGCCTTTAACGGTTTGCTTTCTATTAAATAAATTAAAGTTGTAGCTCAAATCGCCGCCGGCAGTATAAATATAATCGCTCAGTTCCTGGTAAACTCTGCTACCACTTTGTTGCGAAAGTACATTGGCAATAATGGCACTGTAAGGGCTATTGGGCGCCGTTAGGTCTTTTGAATAAGTAAGTCTCCGTTGGTCAGGAATGTATCCATCCAAAATATTAAATGCACCGTACCATTTAAACTTCAAGTCTTTTTTTATACTGTGGTCACCATTGGCTTGTACAGTAAAAAATGTATTTTGGCGATAGGTAAACTCCGAGCCTTTAATAGAATCTCTTCGGTCTAAATTAATCCCCAGCCTGTGTGTAATGGCATTGGTAGAGTTTACATTTACAATTGAACGAACAGAAATTTTATTGGATGCATTCAATTGAGCAGTTACACTTCCAATGGCACCAACCGAAATATCCTGTTGATATTTTTCATCGTTGTAATTATAAAAAGTATCCACATTATTGTTTTCAATATTGTTGAGTTGGTTTACCAGTTTTAAATAACGGTTCGATTTATTGTAATTAATCCCCAATAAACCACCCACGGTTTTACCCGCAACTTTTGTATTAAAACCACCATTCATTTGGAAAGATGCATTGGGCGCAGCATTGGAGGAAGACTTATTCCACACCTGGCGCATTGATTTACCAATTTCCGTTTTTTCCTGGGGTGTTAATAAATCAAATTCCGATTTAGTGGTATAAGCATCCGGCAAAGCTCTTGACCCATCATCAATACCCAGCCAGCTTTGTTTTCCTGCTTTATCTACATAAAATTCTTTACCGGTGGTTTGTGAATTAAAGCCACCACCTATTTGTACATTAAAAAAACCTTTTGCAGGAATATCTTTTGTATTTACCTGTATCAATCCACCTGCCCATTCGCCGGGGTATTCCGGAACAAAGGCTTTATTGATAACAATGTTATCAATCATAGAAGATGGAATTAAATCGAAAGAAAATGTTTTACGATCGGGTTCGGTGCTGGTAAGCAAAATACCATTTAACATGGCCTGATTATATCGGTCGGCCAGGCCACGCACTACAATAAATTTTCCTTCCTGAATACTGGCGCCCGGAAGGCGTTTTAATACTTCACCGGTATTTCTATCGGGCGAGCGTTTGATGCTTTCGGCAGAAATAACCGAAGCAACGGTGTTGGTGTTTTTTTGAAATGAAATGATAGCAGCGGCCGTTTCTTTGCGTGCATTGCTGGTAGCTCTTACCACCACGCCTTCTTCTGTTTTGGTTTTGGGAGTAATGGCAAGGTTTTGAGTAGTTACTTTTCCTTCCAGAACTTCTATATCATCTACTTGTTGGGTTACACCATTGTACGAAAACACAAGGCTTACTAATTTTCCCTCTACATTAATTATGTATCGGCCTTCTGCAGTAGTGGCAGTGCCTTTTCCGCTTAATTTTTCTACAACCGATACCCCTGCCAAAGGTTGCCCTGTATTAGCATCGGTAACCTTTCCTTCTATCTTTCCTGTTTGAGCAAATAATGCCGTATTTATCAGCAGCACTAAAGCAAGTAAAAATAACCTTCTCATTCCTTATTTGTTTGTGCCGCAAAGAGACGAACTCATTGTTACCACAAAGTGAACAGAAGATTACGGGAATGTTACCGCTTTGTTACGGGAATGTTATGCAACAAAAGTTTGAGGCAAGAGACTAAAAACGAAATTGAAGGCGTAAGGTTAGCACATTATCCTTTACATCTTTTGTATAACCGGGCAATAAGGTTTTTTCGTTTTTCACCATAGCATAATAGATTACCGACTTTACATTGGGCGTTATATAATAAATGTAGCCCAAGCCCAGGGTATTAAATTTTATATCGGCCGCAGAAAAATTACTGCCGGCTGCACCAATTTCATTTTGCTTTACATTGTTGTTAGCATCGTACCAATCGTACTTAACCAGCAATTGATGATCGGGTGTAAATAAATGTTGTAAAAAATAAAAATAGGCACCATTAAATTTTCGTGAATAAAAACCACTATTGCCCGTAAGCAATTCAGCCGGCGTCCTGGTATCGTTAGCAGTGCCGGTTTGGGTACCTGCAATAAATTCGCCTCTCAATTCGGTAAACCTGCCTTGCCCATTATTTATTTTGAATTGTACATCGGCACCATAATATTGGCGGGGCGAAATTTTACCAATATTGCTTTCTGCCGAATCGAGTACCTGCATTTTTATATTACCAACTTCTTTGGTGGTATAATGATACTTGGTATTATTTTCAATACCACCATATAAAAAGGAAGCTCCGGCAGAAACACTCATTTTATTTGGAAGGCTAACCGGTTTCATGGAAACCCTGCCAATGATATCTTTTCTATTATCATATTCGCCGGTGGCATTAATGCCCTGCCCGTTAAAAACGCCCAGGTCTATTTTAAGTTTATTGAGTTTAAAATTTTTCCGTCTTGAATCAAAACTTACCATGGCTCCCAAGTCTCTTTCGCTGGCCATTAAAGTTTGGTTCATCCTTCCTCTTTCCGGACTTTCACGGTCGCTACTGCTTAAATTGGTTTCAAAACCAAAAGGCCTGGCAAACATACCGGTGGTTAAAGAAAACAGTTTGAACTTATTTTCAAAAACCCTGCCCCAAACATCTCTAATGGTAACCCTTCTTTCATTTATATCAAACTGAAAAGTAAATTGTACTCCAGGTCCTTCTTCGCCTTTAAAATGTACATAATCTATTCTAACCCGGCTTCTTCTTAGCATAAAACGATTGCTCACCCTTTTACCAAAGTCGCCGCCTTCAAAAGACGCAATACCTTCGTTTTGTGAAATTTGAAACTGTGGTTGTATATACCCACTAAATTTTAAGTGATCGTATTTTCTATAAATACTCAGCATACCCCGCCCGGTTTCGGTTGTAGTATCTACCATATCCATCAAAAATTGAGCACCACTTATCAAAGAACCTAATAAAAAAACCGATAAAAAAATTACTTTCTTCATTACTGTCCGTGTATATTTTGCGCAAAGGAATAACAATTAAATATTACCTCTATGTTACTAAATTATTACCAATTATATTTATGAAGCTAAAATTGACTAACTTTTTAATTTTGCCAAAATTTTAAACCATGGCTTTCAATTCTATTTTAAAAATCTTTCTACCTAAGGACCGTGTATTTTACCAACTATTTGAATCGGTGGCAGACGAACTGGTTAAAATGGGCACCAAATTAAAAGATGTAGTTACAGAACCCGATTTTGATAAACGAGGCAAGTTGATTAAAGATTTGGAAGATATGGAGCATGTGAATGATGAATATACGCATAAAATTTTTACAGAGTTGGGCAAAAACTTCATCACTCCATTTGATAGGGAGGATATTCACTACTTAGCAAGTGCCCTGGATGATATTGCCGACTATATTTATGCTACTGCAAAAAAGATAAATTTTTACAGGGTAAACCCCGACGATATAGGCATTCAAAAATTTGCCGACCTAATTGCATTAGGTACACAACATGTGCAAAAAGCAGTAACCGAATTGAGGAATATGAAAAACATGCGCCAGATTACAGATTCGCTGGTAGCCATCAATAGTATTGAAAACCAGGGCGACGATATTTTTGATATGAGCATTGAAAGATTATTTGCAACTGAGCCAGATGCAAAAGAAGTAATTAAGAAAAGAGAGATATACCAGGTAATGGAGATTGTTACCGATAAATGTGAAGATGCTGCTAATGTAATTGAAAGCATCATTGTAAAATATGCTTAAACACATTTGATAATTTTCATGATTGTGATGTTAAACAAAAGTTCTTTCATTATCAAATTATCACATTATCGCATTATCAAATTAAAATTATGACTACTTTCCTAATAATAATTATTGCCCTTGCCCTCATCTTTGATTTTATAAATGGGTTTCACGATGCTGCTAACTCAATTGCTACTATTGTAAGCACAAAAGTGCTTACTCCTTTTCAGGCGGTTATTTGGGCTGCTTTTTTCAACTTTGTTGCGTTCTTTATTTTTAGCGATCATGCCGTAGCCAATACAGTTGCTAAAACGGTTCACCAGGATGTAGTAAATGGTTCGCAAGGTTTGATTATAATATTATCAGGATTAATAGCTGCTATATTTTGGAATTTATTAACCTGGTGGTATGGCCTTCCTTCTTCATCTTCTCATACATTAATTGGTGGTTTTGCCGGTGCCGCCATAGCTGCTGCAGGCTTTGGAAGTATTGACGGAGCTATGATTATGAAAACGGTCATCTTTATTGTATTAGCACCATTAATTGGCATGGTGATTTCTATATTTATAACCCTTGTAACCATTCAAAAAAATTTTTGGCTAAAAATTGGCATCATCGTAGCAGTGGTGGCATCCTGCGTATTATTTATACCATTTAAAAAAGATTTTGAAAAATGGGCATTGCTTGGGCTGGGTGTAATATTTGTTGCATCCTATTTTTATAATTATCTCAGAGGCGAAAATGCTTACCGAACCAGTAACATGTATAAAAAACTACAGTTGGTTTCTTCTGCAGTTTTTAGTATTGGACATGGTGGTGCCGATGCTCAAAAAGTAATGGGTATTATAACCGCCGCATTAATTGCCGGAGGAAATATTCAGGAGTTTTCGCAAATGCCTGCTTGGGTTCCACTGGCTTGTTATGCAGCTATAGGAATTGGTACCATGAGTGGTGGTTGGAAAATTGTAAAAACTATGGGTACAAAAATTACCAAGGTTACTCCTTTAGAAGGTGTGTGTGCCGAAACCGCAGGTGCCATTACCCTTTTTACCGCTGCTAACTTAGGTGCTCCTGTAAGTACCACACATACTATTACAGGCGCCATTATTGGAGTAGGTGCTACTAAGCGATTGAGTGCGGTGCGCTGGGGCGTTACCGTAAACCTAATATGGGCCTGGATATTAACCATTCCGGTTAGTGGTGCATTGGCTGCAGGTGTTTACTATATTTTGCATAACGTATTGCATTTTTAATTTTCGCTTTACATTAAAAAAATTTACAATCGCTCAACACTCGTTGAGCGATTTTGTTTTTCTTTGCATCAACAAAAATGGATACAATGAAAATATTGGTAACAGGCGGTACAGGCTATATTGGCTCACATACTATTGTTGACTTAGTACAAAACGGATATGAAGTAATAAATGTTGACAACAATAGCCGAAGTAATCCTAAAATGATAAATGCAGTAGAAGAAATAGTTGAAAAAAAAATAAAAACCTACCCGGTTGATCTTTGCAACTTTGAAGATACCCGTGCTATTTTCCAGGAGAACAACGACATTAAAGGCATTATACATTTTGCTGCTTACAAAGCCGTAGGCGAATCGGTTGAAAAACCTTTGCTGTACTTTGAAAACAACAATAGTTCGCTGGTGAATATTTTAAAATGCGTAGCCGAATTTAATGTGCCGCATTTTGTTTTTTCATCTTCCTGTACTGTATATGGCAATCCTGCTTCCATTCCTGTAACAGAACTTACGCCGCAACAGCCGGCCGAAAGCCCTTATGGCAGTACCAAACAAATGGGCGAAGCAATTGTAAGCCAGGTGATGAATAGTTTAAAAAATCAACAAGCCATTTTATTGCGCTATTTTAATCCGGTAGGTGCTCACCCCAGTAATTTAATTGGAGAAGTACCCATTGGCCGCCCGGCAAATTTGGTACCGGCTATTACGCAAACAGCCATTGGCAAATTGCCACAAATGCAGGTGTGGGGAAACGATTATGATACCAGGGATGGCAGTTGCCTTAGAGATTATATTCATGTATGCGATATTGCACATGCGCATACACTTGCGTTGAATTATTTAGTAGAAAATAAAAACAAAACCAATTGCGATATCTTCAATTTGGGCAGTGGCAACGGTTATACCGTATTAGAGGTTATAAAAACATTTGAAAAAGTAAGCGGCCAAAAACTCAACTATGCTATTGGCCCTCGCCGTGGCGGTGATGTGGTGGCTATTTTTGCCAATAACGATAAAGCCGTAAATGAATTGAACTGGACCTGCCAATACAATTTGGAAGACATGATGCGCACGGCATGGGAATGGGAGAAAAAATTGGCATAGGCAGAAATAAATTGCAGTGGTTCAAATCCGGACATTATGCCATCCTGAATACAAATGAACCTCGATGAATATGAAGCTGAAACGTAAAGACTTCAACGGCGTAAAATTCTTAAACAGCTCCTAATAACTGAAAGTAAGGGAAACTGTTTAAATTAACTAATATGAAATTTTTCAAAGGTGCACTTTTTCTAATTCTTACCTGCTTGCTTTTCTCTTGCCAAAAAGAAATGCAGATGATACCAATTTCAAAAAAATTTGACCCAATAGCAGAATCAAATTTCTTTAACCATAAATTTCATCTTGACCCGATTGTGAAAAAAATTCTCGATGAAATTAAAAATCGGAATGACAAATACCACATCATAACAGATTTTTCAAAGCATAACGGTTATCCTATTTGGGAGCATGCTTTAATAGCGACAAATGGAGAAAAAGATACTTTAGTTTACATTCCACTATCATTCCCAAATGAAAAACATGTGAATGCAATCATTGAAGCAAAAATTAAAAATGGAATTACGATAAGTAGTGTAACAAAGAATGATTACATACAAAAACAATTCACTATAGGTATGGAGGCAGACAATGCCAATACCTTTGCAGGATTCTTCATGAGATTTGATTACAAAGTTTTTGGTCAGACACGATTTTTAATTAATGACAGCAGATTATTTAACGAAGCAGGTTCGGCATATTCCGGCAGTAGGTTATTAAAATTAAATTACTCTACCGCAAATAATTTGTGTACAGAAATAACAGAAACAATAGAATGGTTGGTTGCTGACCCCGAACATTGTACTTGCGGGCCAAGAGGGTGCAGGGATTGGCAAGATGGCTGTTCGGATTGTTCAAATACCATTTATACAACTCACACATATACAATTGGAGATTGTGGGGGAAGCGGAGGAAGTACATATAACACAGGAGGGGGTACATGGAATCCACAACCACCTGGAGAAGGTTATAGTCCATCAGTTGGAAGTTCAGGCGGTGCATGGATACCAATACCAGATACACAGGAGTATCAAGATTTCTACAATTACGTATTAAATGCACAACAACAATCATTTTGGAATGACCCGTCAAAGGCAGATTTCGTAATGCCGTTAATAAATCTTTTGGTAAACACGAACTATAGTTACGAAGCACAATCTTTTATCCAATGGGCTATAAATTACTTAATGAGTGGTACTGATATTACACCCACAGAGTTTGTAAATTACTTCATCAACACGGAAAATGGCAGTGACGGCGAATATGATGCAGCATACTGGGATGACCCGAATCTTACTTTCCAACAAGTTTCTTTACCAACATTTCAAGCATTCATTACAGCATTTCCAAAAATTACAGTGGCGCAGGGCATAAAATACATGCCAAGTTCACAAGTATATCAATTGGTTGGGGGTAATATGTTGACAGAACATAACGCAGGAAACGTTTATTACCAAAATGCCTGTGCCGTCAGAGGTTCAAGGGCCCTAAATTATTGTGGAAGCCCTATTGATAACTCAGCAACAAACATTGAATATGACAGCGATAGCAAGCGTTACATTTTGAGTGCAAAAGCTTTTAATAAGTATATGAATAAAAAATACGGTGCACCGACCCACAGACTAACAAAAGCCCAAATTAGTGGAAATCCAAATGCAATAAAAAATTTTTTACGTGGCAAAAACGGCATTTACACAATGGTAACAAATGGAGGCCCGTTTTCAGGGCATGTAGATTTAATTATTGATGGAGAATGCTTAAGTGGAAGTGCCACTGGAAATATTGCAAATATTGATTTTATAGAAATTTGGACCTTACCTTAAACATTTTATAGTTATGAAAGGCAAAAGAGTAATATATTTAATTATTATATATTTTTTATACGGTTGTGGCTCAAATAAAGAAATTGTAACCTATTGTAATCAAAAATTAATTGCAAAACAAGTTAAAGTATATTTGGTCGATGAAGATATTGAAACAACCATGATACAATTATCTGATAGAAAAAGTCGCAGTTTTGTATTTGGCTATTTTAAAAGTGGTATAAGGAATGACACAAATTTTATTCATTCTAAATTTCTAAATAGTGGAGACACTTTAGTAAGAACAACATATCGAGAGTTCAAAATTACCCATGGTTGCGACTCAGTTATATCTAAATATATCTGTGTAGATAATCAACTTAAAGCTTATTCACATACAACGTATTGGAACGGTCAGATATTTTCAGAAATTAAGGAGTGAACTATTTATTATTTCTGTAAACAGTGCATTGGCTTATATGGTGGATGAATTACAAAAGTTCAACAGTTGTAATTCTGTTGAGCTTTTGTTGTAAATTCATCTGAAGCAGCGCTATTGCCGCCACATCCAATGCTTTAACGAAAAAAACACATTTTTGCAACCAAAAAATTTCAATTTTATTATATCATACGCATAGTGCTACTGTTTTGAATTTTTACTTTTTACTTTTTAATTCATCAATTATCTTGCAGCCCTAACAAAATCTCAAACTTATGTTGAGCAAAATAGAAGTAACCGGAAAAAAAGATACCCGCAGTGGATTTGGCGATGGCATTGTAGAAGCTGCCCGCAACAATGAAAATATTGTGGCACTCACTGCCGACCTTGCCGGCTCCTTAAAGCTGGGCGCTTTTATGAAAGAATTTCCGGAGCGTTATTTCCAGGTGGGTATTGCCGAAGCCAATATGATGGGCATTGCAGCCGGTATGACCATTGGCGGTAAAATACCTTACACTACCACTTTTGCCAACTTTAGTACAGGAAGGGTGTACGATCAAATTCGCCAAAGCATTGCATACAGTGGAAAGAATGTAAAAATTTGTGCCTCACATGCAGGGCTCACTTTAGGAGAAGATGGTGCCACTCATCAAATATTGGAAGATATTGGCATGATGAAAATGTTGCCCGGCATGACGGTGATTGTACCTGCCGATTACAATCAAACAAAAGCGGCTACCAAAGCCATTGCCAATTATGAAGGCCCGGTTTATTTACGCTTTGGCCGCCCGGTATGGCCCATTTTTACTAAGGAAGAAGATTTTGTTTTGGGCAAAGCCCAAAAATTAAACGATGGTAAAGATGTGAGCATTTTTGCCTGCGGTCACTTGGTTTGGAAAGCAGTGGAAGCTGCCAGAATCTTAGAGGAAAAAGGCATAAGTGTTGACCTTATAAATATTCATACCATTAAACCTTTGGATGAATCGGCCATTATTGCTTCTATATCAAAAACCAAATGTGCGGTAACTGCCGAAGAGCATAATATTTTAGGTGGCCTGGGCGATAGCATTGCTCATGTTGCCACTAAAAATTTTCCGGTACCCATAGAATTTGTAGGCACCAACGATACCTTTGGCGAAAGCGGTAAACCCGAAGAGCTATTACAAAAATATGGTTTAGACACACCCGATATTGTTGCTGCTACTGAAAGAGCTTTGAGCAGAAAATAAATTCTAAATAAAAATTTATAAAACGGCTTCCATTAGAAGTCGTTTTTTTTGTTTCTTATTTACGCAAAGCTGGTCGACCTTTTTAGTGCCTAAAAATTTTAAGCGCCCAACAAAAAATCGACCAGCGTAGTCCCTATCACTAACCTCATTTTAAAAAACTATTTCGGTTTCCCTCTGCAAAAAAAAGGCTTAACTTCATTCTATGCAATCACCGCTGCTTTTGCTTCAGTCTATTTCAAAATACATTCAGTTAACTACGGAAGAAGAAAACTTTTTTCTTTCCTTATTACAAACCAAAAAAATAAAGAAAAAACAATTTGTACTGCAAGAAGCCGATATTAGCAATAGTGTAAAGTTTGTGCTTTCCGGTTTGCTTAGATTGTATTCGGTTGATAAAAATGGATTTGAACACATTATACAATTTGCGCCAAAAGGATGGTGGGTGGGCGATTTGCAGAGTTATCAAAAACAACAGCCCGGCAACTTGTACATTGATGCCATTGAAGATACAGAGATGATTGAAATTTCCCGTACAGCTATGGAACAACTCTACGAAGCAGTGCCAAAATTTGAACGATTCTTTCGCATTCTTTCCGAAAATGCTTTAGCAGCTTATCAACAGCGGCTTTCTGCCAATCTAAGCCTGCCGGCCAAAGATCGTTTTGGCTATTTTGTAGAGCTTTACCCAAATCTACTTCAACAATTACCCCAAAAATACATTGCCTCCTACATTGGGGTTACTCCTGAGTTTTTGAGTAAAATGCTTAACCAGCCAGCATCTTCCAAATAGTTAACCTACATTAAGTTTATTACTTAACCTACATTATTGCAAAAAGGCATTGGCCGGATGTAGTTTTGTGTTATCAAAAAAAAGGAGATAACATGAACAAGTCAACCATTTTAATTATTAGCGAAAACAACAATCGTATCACATCATTGGTTGAAGAAACAAAAAAATTATTTTATAGCCTTATCGCAAACAACGAAGAAGATGCTATCAATCAATTTTTACAAAGCCCCATTGATGCTGTTTTATTTGGTAAGGATGTAAATGCCGCTACCCAATTAAAACTGAGCAAAATTTTCAACACACAACAACCCAATGTGTTGTTTATATATGATGATGGCAATACAAATTTAGCCGACAATATAAACCGGCTCATCCTCTCAAAACAAAAAGAAAACAAACCTGCTTTTTCTTTTAAAGATGATGCGTTGAAAAATGCAGGATTAAATATTAGCATACAATAAAAAAAAGGAGAATATAAAATGAAAAAGATAATTGAAAGAATAGTAACCAAACCCGCACAACCCGGTATGGTAGGCGATGGTTTTAGAGTTTATAATTTTATACCAAGAGGCAATGTATCGCAACGCCGAATGAGCCCTTTTTTAATGCTCGATTTTGCAGCAGCATTTAATTTTAGCCCAACCAATCAACCTCGTGGGGTGGATGTGCATCCCCACAAAGGTTTTGAAACGGTAACTATTGCTTACAAAGGCAGTGTAGCACACAACGATAGTGCAGGAAATAGCGGTGTAATAAATCCTGGCGATGTGCAATGGATGACTGCAGGTGCCGGTGTATTGCACAAAGAATATCATGAAACGGAATTTGCCAAAAAAGGCGGCGAATTTGAAATGGTGCAGTTGTGGGTAAATCTTCCCAAAAAAGATAAATCAGTTGCATCGCACTACCAGGCAATTACAGAAGATGCGATAGGTAAAATAATTTTGCCCAATAATACAGGCATTGTAAACGTAATTGCCGGTAATGCAAATGGTACAAAAGGTACTGCGGAAACCTACACCAATGTAAATCTTTTTGACATTAAACTTAATAAGGGAGGCAGCTTTACAACTACAGTGCCTGCTACACATAATACAGCTTTGCTGATGGTGAATGGCAGCGCAGTTATTAATAGCGAAACAGCACCAGAACACAGTTTTGTTTTAATGAAAAACGAAGGGGAGGAAATTACCATTGAAGCCACTGAAGATGCTGTGATATTATTAATGAGCGGCGAACCTATTAATGAACCCATAGCCAGCTATGGCCCCTTTGTAATGAATACACAGGCCGAAATTTATGAAGCCATTGAAGAATTTCAAAGCGGTAAATATGGGGAGTTGGTTTAAACAAAAAAGTCAATCAGTATTTGGGGAATAGCAATATCATTTGCCAATAACTAACGACTTTATTATACAGCAATAATAAAAAATTGAATAACTTAAATAAAACTAAAAACAATGTCAACTACTAAATGGGCTTTAGATGCCACACACAGCGAACTGGGTTTTAAAATTAAACATTTGATGATAAGCAATGTTTCGGGCCGTTTCAACATCTTTGATGTAAAAGCAGAATCGGGTAATGATGAATTTGGCGATGCAAATATTACTGCAACCATTGATGTGGCCTCTATCTTCACCAACAACGAACAAAGAGATGGTCACTTACGCACCGGCGATTTTTTTGAAATAGAAAAATATCCAAACATTGTTTTCAAATCTACTTCGGTAAAAAAAGAAGGCGATCACCTGGAAGTTTCCGGTGATCTTACTATGAAAGATATAACCAAGCCAATTACATTAAAAGTTGAATTTGCGGGCATTACCAAAGATTTATATGGCAATACAAAAGCAGGCTTTTCTTTTGCCGGAAAGTTAAACCGGAAAGACTGGGGTATTAATTTTAATGCAGCATTAGAAACAGGCGGCGTAATGTTGGGTGAAGAAGTGAAGTACGAAGGTGAAATACAGTTGGCAAAACAAGCATAGAATTTCAATTGGGGTTGGGAGTAGTAGTATTTGAATTTATGACCTTGCATTTATAGGTACAAAACCATTTACTCCCAACCAATATTTTATTATTAACCCTTCAAATGAACGGGCATGTTGAAAAAAATAGAATACATTTTAAAAGGAAGAGAAAAACAAATAACCAAAGAGGAAACAGTTTTACAACCACTGCCCCATGCCGAATTTCGCTTTGCCAATCCATTTATTGTACTGCATCACCAAACGCCAAAATATGTACAACCCGGTTCAGTTGCAAGAATACATCCGCATCCACACCGGGGCTTTGCTCCGGTAACCATTATGCTGCAAGGCGAGGGCTTTCACCAGGACAATGCAGGCCATAGCGAAACTATAAGTGCCGGCGATGTTCAATGGATGTTTGCAGGAAAAGGTTTGTTGCACAGCGAAGGGCCATCTGAAAATATTTTAAAAAACGGTGGTGTGCAGGAATTTGTTCAACTATGGATAAATGTTCCCAAGGAAAAAAAACTTACCAATCCATTTTATCAAACAGCTAAAGCACAGGAGCAACCAAAAGTGTATGAACAAAATGGGGTGCATTTAAAATTATCTGTGGGTGAAGCCGATGGAAAAACCGGCCCATTAAAAAGCTTTACGCCCGTTACCATTTTCCAGGGAAAAATAGAAGCAGGCATCAGAATGATGTTGCCCGCAATACCAGGTTACTGGACTTTGCTATACATCATAAAAGGGCAAATAAATGTAAACCAGGAATCGGTACAGGAACACAACCTGATAATTTTTGAAAAAGAAAACGATGAAATAATCTTGTGTGCCGAAGAAGATGTTGATTTGCTTTTTTTATCTGCCCAGCCCATTGATGAACCGGTAGCCGCAAAAGATAATTTTGTTATGAATAGCATGGAAGAAATAAACCAGGCAATGGAAGATTATAAAAACGGACGTTTTGGAACTTTAAATTATTAGACATGAATCCTGAATTTGAAAACATTGAACTAAAAAACAACGAAGCCGAAAATCGTTTTGAAATGANNGCAGGCAAAGCCATTGTAGAAAAAACATTGAAATATATTGACGACAGTGGCAAGCAATTGCTCCCACTATGTTCTTTTGTGGCTGCTTATATTAAACGACATCCCGAATGGGAGCGCATAGTGGCAAAACCATGATGTAGATTTTTGCTGCACAATTAACAATGGCATCATCATTTGTTCATATTGAGATAACAAAGCAATATGAATCTTCGCAGCAAAATTAAAATATGAATTTCAAAACAATGCTGGCAGCAGGCCTGTTGCTAACTTTTACAGCCTGTGATAAAAATGACTCTGAAGATTTTTTTGTAAATGAAGATGCAGCAACTTTCCAATTGGTAAGTACAACCAATATTGGAGGAGCAGGTGCTGCAGAAATTTCTACCTACGACGCTTCCACCAAAAAATTATTTGTTGTAAACAATAGTGCGGGTGATAACAAAATAGATGTTATAGATATGCAGAACCCTTCTGCACCAGTAAAAATACATAGCATTGGCTTAGGGGCTTATGGTGGTTTTGTAAACAGTCTTGATGTTTTTGAAGGCAAACTCGCTGCGGCTATTGAAGCCATCATTAAAACAGATAATGGTAAAGTTGTTGTTTTTAACACTACCAACTATGCCGAAATAAAAGTAATTACCGTAGGAGCTCTACCCGATATGATTACATTTTCAAAAGATGGCAAGTATATTTTAACCGCTAACGAAGGCGAGCCCAACAGTACTTACAGCATAGACCCTGTGGGTACAGTTTCTATTATTGAAGTAAACAATAACTATGCAGTAACTACTTTAGATTTTGGCGGTTTTGCTGCACAGGAAGCTACCCTTAAAGCACAGGGGTTAAGAATATTTGGAGTAGGAAATAATTTTGCGAAAGATATAGAACCGGAATACATTACCGTAGCGGCCGATTCTAAAACTGCATGGGTTAGTTTGCAGGAAAACAATGCTATTGCAAAAATTAATCTTACATCAAAAACCATCAGTCATATTTTCCCATTGGGTTTTAAAGATTATAATATAGCAGCCAATTCAATTGATGTAAGCGATTCAGATGGAGCCTCGGCCAACCCGGGAACATGGCCGGTAAAAGGTATTTACATGCCGGATGCAATTGCAGTAACAGAGAAAAATGGCACGCCCTATTTATTTACTGCCAACGAAGGAGATGCCAGAGAATACAGTGCCTTAACAGAAGCAAAAAGAGTAAAAAGTTTGAGCCTGGATGCTACTGCATTTCCAAATGCAGCTACGCTTAAACAAGATGCTCAAATGGGAAGGCTCAATGTAACCAATACAATGGGCGACACCGATAATGACGGCGACTTTGATGAGTTGTACTCATTTGGTGCCAGGTCTTTTAGTGTATGGAATGGCAACAGCGGCACTATGGTGTTTGATAGTAAAAACGAGTTGGATGCAAAGGCAAGCATAGCCGGGTTTTATGATGATGGCCGTAGCGACGACAAATCGGTAGAACCCGAAGGTATTACCATTGGAAAAGTAGGCCACAAAACTTTAGCGTTTGTAGGTTTAGAAAGAGCAGATGCTGTTGCCATCTACGATATCAGCAATCCCACCTTACCGGTGTTTTTACAAATTATTCAAACCGGCGATGCTCCTGAAGGAATATTATTTGTGCCGGCAGAAAAAAGCCCCACTCAAAGAAGTTTGCTGGTTGTGAGCAGCGAAAATGATGGGAATATTAAAATATATCAACCCAATCTTTTATAGACTGCAGGTTTTACAAGTAACTTAAAAGCGCAACTTCAATTTGGGTTGCGCTTTTAGTTTATACTACTTCAATTTTAGCAACAATTGTTTATATCCCTTGTGTTCTTTTAATACATTGAATGTAGAATCGGCTTCAATTTCCTGCTTTGTATAGCCGGCATATTCAATTGCAAGTTTTAAATTTTTAACAGCTTCATCCGGCTTCGCTGAAGCATAAATGGTAGCAAGCTGGTAATAAGCACTGCCATTCTTTTTATCTTTTTTTATAGCTTTCAAATAGTAGGTTTCTGCCAATGAAATTTCTTTGTTGAACTGTGCTGCCATCCCATAATTGCAAAGGATAATGGAGTTTTCCGGATCGGTTTGCAAGGCTCGTTCAAAGACTAATTTTGCAGCTTCGTAGTTTTCAAATTTAAACAACAGGTTACCCAGCCGGTTATTAATTCCTGCATTTGTACTATCTAACTGCCAGGCTCTTGATAATAAATTGAAAGCAAAAGTATCTTTACCCATTGCAGCATAGGTATTGGCTGCTGCTATCCAGGTTTCTGTATTTAAACTATCTAACTCAATAGAGTAGCCTAACATTTGCAATGCATCATTGTGCCATCCAAACTCTGAATAAATTATTCCCAGGCTTTGATAAATAACAGGATTGAGCGAATCCGTTTCTACCAGTTTTCTTACATAATAGCTAACACTATCATTGCTATTAAAATTGTATAGGTGTACCCTTAAAGCACCTTCCTGTGCATACACAAATTTTGGATTATAATAAATGCCTTTGTGATAAGCATTTAACGCCTTTTCCCAATCCTTTTTTTGGTAATATAAATTACCCAACTGAGTCCACAACTGAGCATCGGTAGCATCTTTCGCAAGTCCTTTTTTTGTCCAAAGCATTGCCGAGTCGGGTTCGTTTTTTGTAGAATACAAACCCGAAATACCACCAAATGTGGTTTGATAATTAGTGTCTATAGCCAATGCTTTTTTATAATACAGCATGGCGCTGTCAAATTTATTTTGATTGGTAAATGCACTCCCCATATTATGATAAGGATAAAGCCAGTTTGGAGCAAGCGCAATACCTTTTTTCAAAGCATTTTTACTTTCTTCAAACTGGCGCAAACTATTGTGCATTAATCCTTTTAAATTATATAAATAGGCTGCCTGCGGTTTTATTGCTATGGCACTATCTACTTTAGAAAGTGCATATTTAAGGTCGGCAGTATTATAAGATAGCCACCTGGAATGGCCTTCTAAAAACAATCGGTTTACTTTTACATCAATGGGATTGTAATAATTGGTATCGGCTATTTTTTCGAAGAGTTGCAACTTCTTT
Organism: Chitinophagaceae bacterium UBA2793; assembly: GCA_002352045.1. Classification (GTDB taxonomy): domain Bacteria; phylum Bacteroidota; class Bacteroidia; order Chitinophagales; family Chitinophagaceae; genus Ferruginibacter. The sequence continues at coordinate 44,726 of DEHT01000065.1, forward strand.
GCTGCATTCATAAAAAAATCGTAGGTGTAATTGTTATTGTTTGTACCGGCGTGTAAATAGGTATTAATTACTTTGGTAACGTTGGTCATTAATTTACTGCTCAATGTAAAAGTCAATTCATTTGCCAGTTCCTTTGTAATTTCTTTGCGTTGTAAAATCTGCTGCAAAATATCATAAGCACCACCCTGCTCTATAAGCTTGTCTTCATTGAGTGCTTTTAAAAATTTTCTATACAAATCATCCATTCCGGCATCTTTCATTGCAGAGCCCAGGTGTACCGATTTGTTGGTAACGAAGCTTGCTTTATCGGGTGTATATGAAACGCCCGATTGTAATTGAGCAATTAGTTTCTCTTTCTCAGCTTTATCCACTTTAGCTATTACAAAAGCGTCGTTATCGCTGCAACAATATTGTGGCGTTTGCTTGTATTTTCTATTAATAGAATCAAAGGAAGACTCATTCACCTTTTTCTTTACATAGTCATATAGTTCGGTGAGGGTTACCTCGCCATTTTCAGGAGCATTATCTGCTATTCCCTTAAGTCCATTAATCAAATGCCAGGAAAATAATCCCCGGCCACCACCCCATTGCGAGCCTTCAAAACTCACCTGGTTACTGGCACAGGAAATTAGTTGTACTTCACCCGCCTTGCGTTCAAATATTTGTTGATAAGATATAGCCTGCCCTTCTCCTTTACCGGGCAACTCATTTGTACGGCAGGCATCCGTTATTAATATTACCTGCACACCGTTTGAAGTAAGTTCCTGGATACGAATTTTTAATTTATGAATATCTATTAAACCAACTCCGGTAGAATAATTGTTACGGTCGTTACCCGCTGGTGCATCATACGCTAGCAGGTAGGCTTCATCTGCTCTATATGCATCACCATGACCGGAGAAATAAATATAAAACACATCGTTTTTTTGCAGCCTCTCTTTTATCCGATTGAATTTTCGCCAAAATTCCATGAAACTTGCTTTCTCATTGAAAAGAGTATCTACATTTTCTGTGGGTAATTTTCCCCCTGTTGGCGACATAAGGTAATAGTAAAACTCTTTTGCATCTTCATCGGCATACTGTAGATTTTGATAACTGTCGTTGGCCTGGTATTTTGAAATACCGGTAATTAATGCATAGCTACTTCCCTTTGGTTTTGTTGTTTCTTTTTTTAAAACTTCATTTCCTTTTGTGGCCACAGGTGGCTGTGCCAATATGGGCAAATACAAAATAATCAAAATGCAAAACAGCATAAAGGTTTTCATTTGAAACCGTTTTATTACTTATTAAATATTTGTTTAGTTTAAGATGGGCTCATATAAAGATATTCACAATGCCTGAAACAATTTTTACTCTATGGAAGGTATTTTCTCATTGACTTAACATTCTTATGGTTAAATAAACTATTAAACTAAAGCCATATTGTATGGTCAATAAAAAACCTTAGCTATTTTTGTGAGATATCAATAAAACTATGGCTGAACATTTGGATGATAAAGAATTGCTTTTTCGATTTAAGCAAGATGCAACAAAGGAAGCTGCCTATACGGCTATCATAAAAAAATACCAGGAGAAACTGTATTGGCATATCAGGCGTATGGTGGTTGACCACGAAGATGCCAATGATGTACTTCAAAATATGTTTATAAAGGTTTGGCGCAGCCTCGATAATTTTAGAGAAGACAGCCAACTCTATACCTGGCTCTATAGAATAGCCACCAACGAGAGCCTTACTTTTATTGAGCAACAAAAAAGACGCAGTGCAGCTTCACTCAGCGATGAGGACAGTTATTTAAGTAATAAATTGGTAGCCGATAAAGATTTTGATGAAAAGAAACTGGAGTGGAAACTGCAAAAAGCCATTCAATTATTGCCCGAAAAACAGAAAGCAGTTTTTAACCTGCGTTATTTTGAAGAAATGCCCTATGAAGAAATGAGTAGAGTGTTGGAAACCAGCGAAGGAGCTTTAAAGGCCAGCTATCATCATGCAGTAAAAAAAATTGAAGATTATATTTTAAATCATTAAACCCGGGGGCAAAAAAGCAATCTAAAAGCCGTGAACCAGTCAAATAACATATTAAATGAATTGATGAAGCTGAGCCCTACACTGGCAGCCATTCCCAAAAGGAATGTGTTTAGTGTGCCCAACGGTTATTTTGACCAATTGCCTACCCTTTTATTATTACAAACAAAGCCCATAAACGAAAAGGCTGCAGTACCGGAAGGATATTTTGAAAACCTTGCCGATAATATAATGGCCCGTATAAAACAAGAAGATTTAGTTAGCGACAATGAACATTCCGATATATTGAAGCGGATTGGCAACAGAAATATATATACCGTACCTGTCGGCTATTTTGATCAATTGGCCAATAATATTTTGGGGAAACTGTTCAATGAGCCATCGGAAGTTTTGGCAAAAATTGGCAATAAAAATGTGTTTACGGTACCAACCGGTTATTTTGAAAATATAAGTTCTTCAATAATTTCAGCCATTAAAAATGAAAATGCTCAGGAAGAAACCTTTGCTATTTCACAATTGGTTGCGGGCATTGGTAACAAAAATGTATTTAGCGTTCCAACCGGCTATTTTGAAACACTGGCAACTAACACTCAAAACAAAATAAACCAACCAGGCAAAATTGTAAAATTAGGGGTACGCAAAACCATTATAAAATATGCTGCCGCAGCAGTAGTTACAGGTTTAATAGCAACCGGCGGTTTATTTATTTATAAAAACAATAAAACCGGTAAGCCCTCTGCTGAAACCATTCAATTAATGGCGGCCGCAAAGGAAATTAATAAAACAAATAGTTTTGACAAGGAATTGAATACTATAAGCGACGCCGACATTGTACATTATCTTGAAGACAAAGGGCAGGATGTAAATGCAGCATTGGTAGCTTCGCTTACAGATGATGATAAGAAATTACCCGACGCCGCAGATTATATTATAGATGAATCTACCCTCGATGATATGTTGAAGGAATTGGATTTAAATAATTAACCAGATTCTAAAAACAAAGTATTAAACTAATTATGAAATATATTTTTACCTTTTTAATGTTCAGCTTTAGTTATGCCTCTCTGTACGCCCAAAATGATGATAATCCGAAGGCGCAAAAAATTGAAGCATTGTATGTGGCTTATATTACCAAGGAATTGAAGCTCACCGAAGCTGAGGCACAAAAATTTTGGCCAGTACACACCCAATACGACAATGAAATTAGGGCTGTAAATACCAATGATGAATTGGCACGCCAGGAAGCCCAGCTAAAAATTAAAAAGAAATACCAAGACCGTTTTACAAAAATATTAGGAACCGAAAGAACCAACAGCTTTTTTGTAAAAGATGGTGAATTTCGAAAAAAATTGGTGGATCGTCTTCGTAAAATGAGGCAGCAAAACCAGGGTGTAAACAGGCCCGGTTTCAAACAAAGGCAACTGAACCAACAGCCTTTTTAAAATTTTTCTTTTATTTTTTCTATTCCCCTTACTGGTAGAAAGCCGGGAGGGGTTTTTTGTATCCCAAAAAATTTTTGGTAAAAATACTCTCTGGGGAGTATTAATACGTAGGAAAAAAACCTAATAAAACTTGGTTTGTATATTTTTTACTATACATTTGTATTAGGTGTTTTTCATAGGTTAGCAACGGCCAGCTCTGTCCAGGGCAGGCCTCTTTTATTTTAGAACATACCCACTTCGTTATTTTGTAAGGCTAAAAAGAAACGTATGGTGTTTTAATATCATGATAAAAAAGCATCGTCCATTTTTCATCCTGCGCCTGTTGCCACCATTGCTGCCTAAGTTCCATGCATTTTTTTCCGTCGTAATCGTATTTGGCAATAAATCTGCTTTTCATTTGCTGTAACTGAGGAGCCACATCGGCTCCAAAAAAAATAGTTTCCCCATTTTCCTCAATCCAAAAAGCCATGTGATAAGGGCAATGTGCTCCGGTGGTTTCATATCGAATATAGCTGTCTATTAGGCCATTGCCTTCCACAAGCTCCACATTGGCTGCCGATTGTAAAATGCTAAATTCATCGGGTGTGTAAGAAGGTTTGCCTTGCTCTAATGCAAATTGCAGCTCTTGTTTATTTACATAATAGGTTGCATTGGGAAAGCTAATATAATGGCCACCCAATATTTTATCTTCTCTTGCTACGGCTCCGGAATGATCTTTATGCAAATGACTCATCAACACTTTGGTAACTTCCATTGGATTAATACCATTATCTACCAGGTTTTGATGAATTTGCAAAATTCCATCAGGGTTAGTAAAACCAAGGCCGGTATCTAATAAAATAATATCTTTTGATGTTACGATTACAAATGGCTGTATTTCTACCAACAAGCTACCCAGGGCTCTTTGCTGCAAATCGTCTTTTTCTTTATTAAAGGGTACAAATACTTTGGTTTTATCAATACTGAATGCGCCTTCGCTAAGGGGAATAATTTTCATTGCCGGCAAAGATAATTTTTAAAAATGGAACGCTTATTCAAAAATTACCGCAGCACCATTTGCCTATCGGCATCGAGTTTAATTAGAATAAAAATAAGAATGGTAAAAGTGAGCAATGAGGAGCCGCCATAGCTCATTAAAGGAAGCGTAATTCCAATTACCGGAGCCAGTCCAATGGTCATACAAATATTTACCGCCACATGAAAAAATAAAATACCGGCAACAGAATAAGCATATACCCTACTAAAAGTACTTCTTTGCCGCTCTGCAAGTACCACCATGCGTAGTAGCATGGCTAAATACAAAAGCATTAAAATAGTAGTACCAATAAAGCCAAAGCTTTCGCCCAGTGAGGTAAAAATAAAATCGGTATGCTGTTCCGGTACAAAGTCGCCCTGGGTTTGTGTTCCTTTCATAAATCCTTTGCCTGCAAACCCTCCGGACCCAATGGCTATTTTAGATTGTTTTACATTATAGTTTTCGCCATCGCCCTTTTTCTTTTTTGCTGTGGCTGTAGTATCTAATTGTGAGGTGTTGTTTTCTACATAAGGATTATCCCGCCCTACCATGCTAAAAATTCTGTCGGCCTGGTATTTTTGAAAAACATTTTTAAACATAAACGGTACTGCTACGCCCACAAACAACGCACTTATTCCCCACAACGATAGAATAATAACCAGCAGGTTTTTACTTCGTTTAATTTTTCGTTTCATGAAAAAGATACATAAAACTGCAACTTTAGAAATGGCAATTAGCAAATGTGTGGTGGGGATTAGTAAGGTAAGTACTAATAATACGGCTAATGATGCGCCCAATATTAAATAACCCGCAGGTAATCCTTCTCTATACATGGGTAATAGAAATGCAAAATAAACCAACGCAAGACCCGTTTCGTTTTGCAATAAAGAGAAAACAATGGGCAAAAAACAAATACCGGCTGCAATAGCCTGAGAGCGGGTTTTACTAAAATCGGTATCGGGCATGGACAGGTATTTTGCCAATGCCAAAGAGGTGAAAATTTTACAGGTTTCTACCGGTTGCAGGTTCATAAAACCCAATGGAATCCAACTATGCGAACCATTTACATTTTTACCCACCACAAAAGTGAGCATCATTAAAAATATACCAAAGATGTAGAGGATATTTGCCGTAGCAGTAAAAAACTTACTATCGGTAAGCAAAATAAAGATGGCTATTATTGCAGAAAATCCTAAATAAAAAAACTGTTTGCTATAATTTTTTTTAAAGGCAAACAGCCCTTGCACAAAATTTTCGGTACCCTTATACTCAACCGATATAATACATACCAGGCCAATTAAACAAATGGCTATATACAGCCAAATCATTGTCCAATCAACTCCTTTTGCAATAACGGGTTTATGCTGCGACATTGAATTAATTTGTTTTATTGCTGGTATCGGCTACTGCGGGCTTTCTTTTTTCGGTGGGCAGTATTGCGTTTACTTTGACAATTGTATCATTTGGTAAATTCTTTTTATCGTCTTTTTCTTTTTTTACATCTTTCATATCCTCCTTCTTTACTTCATCGTCTTCTATACCCACAGTGTCTTTAATAATTTTTATATAGCCCTTTGAAAGTAAGTAAGCAGAGTCTTTAGAATGGCGTAATGAATCTTGCGTACGCATTTCGGCATAAATGCGTGGCGGAATTAAATTTAGGTTAGCCATCCTATCTATTTGTGCCAGCCTGCCTTTATCCACTATAGAATCTTTTAAATATTTTTCAATCATTAATCCTACAATTGGTGCAGCATAAGTTCCTCCAAATCGGCCACTGTTTTCCACTACACACATTATGGCAATTTTTGGATTTTCTCTGGGAGCAAATGCACAAAAGAAGGAGTGGTTGGGTTGCTTTACTCCCCTATAGTAGTTTTCTACCGTTCCGGTTTTACCACAAATGGCAATATCTTTCACCCGAGCGCCAGCGCCGGTACCTCTGTCAATTACGCCCTGCATTCCATTGTGCACCACTTCAAAAATACTATCGGGGATATTCATTGCTTCGTGCCTGTTTCGGTATTGTTCTAAAATTCCAAACTTATCACCACCGGCAATTGAATCAACCACATGTGGTGTTATAAACCATCCTTTGTTGGCTATATACGCCATTTCGTTGGCTACTTGCAGCGGAGTGGTAGTAACTTCTCCCTGCCCAATACTTACTGATCGGAAACTGCAATAATTCCATTTCCCTTTTCCAAATGCTTTATTGTAATATTCAGGCGTTGGAATCATGCCTCTTTTTTCTGCCGGCACATCTACTCCTAATTTTTTTCCTAACCCAAATGCATACATGTAATTGTTCCAAACGGTTAAACTACTGTCTATATTGGGATACTTAGGATTGTTGATTACTTTTTGCATTACAGTGGCAAAGTAGGTATTGTCCGAAAGGGTAATGGCATGTTGCATATCAAAAGTGCCATAATCGAGGCATTTCATAGGGCGCCCGGTGCCACACCCATAAAATGCCCCACTACATGATACTGTAAAGCGGGTATCAATTACACCTTCGTGCAGACCAATTAATGCCTGCAAGGTTTTAAAGGTAGAACCCGGTGGATACTCTGCGCTAACTGTTCTATTGAGGAGTGGTAAAGCAGGGTTTAAAAATAGCTCAGAAAAATGTTTTCGTCTTTGGTTACCCGTTAGGTATGATGGTTGATAAGTTGGTGCACTCACCATCGCCAGTATGCCGCCGGTTTTAGGGTCGAGTGCAACTACAGCCCCCAGCTTATTTTGCATAAGTTTTTCACCCAACTGCTGTAGTTCTATATCTATAGAAGTATAAAGATTTTGGCCTGCCACGGCAGTAGTATCAAAGTCGCCGTTTTCCCATTTTTCGGTAAGCCTGTTTTTATTATCTCTTTTCCAATATTCAATTCCTCGTTCACCCATCAACACTTTTTCATAGGTTCTTTCAATACCGGTCATGCCTGCATAGTCGCCGGGCACATAGCCATCATTAGGGTACTTTTTCAAGAAATTGGTATCTACTTCACCAAGGTATCCTAACACATTAGCCGCAGCATCGTAAGGATAGCTTCTTACAGAGCGCTCCTGCAAATAAAAGGCAGGTGCAAAACGATACATACTTTCATTAAGCATGGCCATTTTATCTTCATTGAGAAGAGGTTCAAAAATTCCCGGCCTGGCTCTTCCGTTTTTAATGATCAATTCAACTACTTTTTTATTGAATTGATCTGTGGTGATTCCCAAAATATTGCAAACCCCGGTGGTATCTATGCCTTTGAGCTTATTGGGTGTAAGCATAAGGTCGTAAATAATGGTATTTTGAAGTATAGGTTTTTTATTACGATCAAATACCAATCCTCTGTCGGGGTAAACTACCTTTCGGAAAATACCCTGGTCATCGGCCATTATTTTATATTTGGAAGAAAGCACCTGCAGTGAAAACAAGCGAACAATGATGATAAGGAACATCACAATAAATATGAGCCTTATTACATTTTTTCTTGATTGATTGAAAACAGGCATAAACTTATAAATGAAATATTTTGTGTATCTACTGATGCATTAAATACAGCAATAATTGGTTACCTAAACTTAGTTTTAGACAGTGTTTGTTTTAAATTTTTGTTTTCGATTAAAGATTAAATCGGTAATAATAATAAGCAACAACGAAATGGCTGTTGACAATATTGTTTTAACCAGGAAGTACCATATATTTCCAAACTGCCAGGCTTCTAACAAAAAGAGCCAGGCATTGTGCAAGAGAGCAAAAAAACCTGCATAGATAGCATAGGGGAGCAATCCACCCATACTGATTATGGAAGGCTCTTCATAATTTGTATCGCTGCCTTCCTGCGGTATAAGAATGTTTATTACATAAGGTCTTATATAAGCTATGAACACACATGCCGCTGCATGAAAACCCGGTTGATGCCTAAAACTGTCTAAAGTAAAGCCCAGTAAAAAGGCTATCAACATTAACCAGGTACGTTGTATGCGAAAGGGTAGCCAAAGAATAAAAAGAAAATAAATATAGGGAGTTACCATTTGGTGCAGGTTAATTTTATCGAGGATAAAAAACTGTACCAGTATAAATAATATAAAGCGAATAATATTTTTAACCAGCCTGCTCAATGCTTAGTTTATTTTTTGTTTAGTGTTTTGTAATAGTTTATTAATCTCCTGCTGTTGTGTATTTTCAATGGCATAGCCAAATTCTACATTGTGGAAGTTTGCCGCCGGTGTTAAAACAATTTTTTGTGAACTTGACTCTTTCAACTCCTGGAAATATTTAATTCGTCCAATCAATAATCCTTTGGGATAAATGGCACTAAACCCACTACTAATAATTGAATCGCCTTTTTTCAAACTTACTCCCTTGGAGATACCACTAAAAATTAATTCATCAGGATTTTTACCATCCCAGCTTACGGTACCCGTTTCACCTGTTTTAAACAATTTACCATTTAGTTTGCTATCGCTGTGCAGCAGGCTCATCACTACGGCATATTGGCCACTTACTTCGGTAATGTTTCCAATTACGGCATTATTGGGATCAACCACCCCCATTCCTACTTTCATATCGGGTACTTGAGGACCATAAAGCACCAGGTAATTATTTTGCGCAGCTACTGAATTGGAAACAATTTTTGCTTCCCTATAAGTGAACCTTCTAAACTGTTTTATTGAGTCAATCTTTATGGTATCTACCACCTGCTTTACATCTGCACTATCCGGAATAAGATAGTTTTGAGCAAGCATATTATACAATCGTTCATTGGCTTTCACCAGCGAATCGTTTGTTTTTTTTAATTGAAAATAATACTCCACATTATTGTATTGCTTATTAATGCCACCGGTAAGTTTATTGGCAGTATTGCCAAACATGGCATGGTGATACTTACTGTTTTGAACAATCAAAAAAATACAGAAGGCCTGCAGTATTACAAATACCAGGAAATTAAAATAGCGCCGGATGAATAAGAATATATTTTTCAATTGAAATACAAAATTCTGAATACTAAACCGCTAAATGCAAAATTCTAAATTCTAATGAATTGTTTTCAATATAGAATTTAGAATTTTTTATGAATCGTTTTGTTAAAATTACCTCATCACAAATGGGAAGCGATCGTAATTCTTTAAAGCTATCCCCGTTCCTCTCACTACACTTTTCAGCGGGTCGTCGGCCACATGAACCGGTAATTTAATTTTTGCAGCCAGGCGTTTATCCAACCCTCTCAGCAATGCACCGCCGCCGGTGATATACAAACCCCGGCGGTAAATATCTGCCGCCAGTTCCGGAGGAGTGGTTTCCAAAGCTTTTAAAATTGCTTCTTCTATTTTAAAAATGCTTTTATCCAAAGCCTCGGCTATTTCCTGGTAGCTTACCATTACTTGCTTAGGAATACCGGTAACCAAATCTCTACCGTTTACAGGAATATCATCGGGTGGGCTATCCAGGTCTTTCATGGCCGCCCCAACCTGAATTTTAATTTGCTCGGCTGTACGCTCACCTATTAATAAACTATGATAACGGCGAAGGGCCTCCATAATATCGGCCGTAAATTCATCACCGGCTACCCTTATACTTTGATCGCAAACAATACCCGCTAAAGCTATTACGGTAATACCGGTGGTACCGCCCCCAATATCAATAATCATATTTCCAACCGGTTCTTCCACATCTATACCAATACCCAGGGCTGCTGCCATTGGTTCATGAATAAGATATACTTCTTTGGCCCCGGCCTGCTCGGCACTATCTCTTACGGCACGTTTTTCTACTTCGGTAATGCTGCTGGGAATGCATATCATCATACGCCAGCTTGGAGCAAACAATGGTTTTTTGGGATAAACCAATTTTATCAACTCCCTTATCATCAACTCGGCAGCATTAAAGTCGGCAATTACACCGTCTCTAAGCGGGCGAACCGTTCTAATGCTTTCGTGGGTTTTTTCGTGCATCATTAATGCCTTTTTACCTACGGCCAGCAAATTTTTAGGATTGTTTCTATCGAGTGCAACTATTGACGGTTCGTTTACCACCACCTCGTCATTATGGATAATGAGGGTATTGGCGGTTCCCAGGTCAATGGCAATTTCCTGTGTGAAAAAATTAAAAAGTCCCATCGGTTATTTAGTGAAAATTATATTTAGAAAGAATGTTAGCAAAGTTGTGGGAAAATATTGGATTAAAACTATGAACACAAAATATTTTTTGAAATAATTATGCTTTATGCACAAGTGTTGTAACACTTGTGGATAAAGGTATTAAGACTGCAAATGAAATGCTTGTTTGTTCTTAGAATCATTGAAGGTTTAATTATCGTTTACCCTTTACTGTTAGCTAAATTTAGTTTTTAAATTCAAAGCCAATATCGTGCCTGTATTGAATACCTTCAAAATAAATATTCTTCAACAGTTCGTTCGATTTATTTACAGCATCCGAAATGTTCATTCCTTTTGATGTTACTGCCAATACCCTTCCTCCATTGGTAACCACATTCCCATCATTGAAGCCAGTACCGGAATGAAAAATAATGCTATCGGGGAAATCTTCAACTGTATTTAACCCAGTTATAATTTTCCCTTTTTCATAATCGCCCGGGTAACCTCCGCTTGCTGCTATAACAGTTGTAACGGTTTGAGGATCAATATCTATTTTAACATCTTGCAGCCTTTCTTCTGCGGTAGCAACCAAAAGCTCTATCAAATCCGACTGAATCCTGCACATTACTACTTCTGTTTCGGGGTCGCCCATTCGACAATTATATTCAATTACATAAGGCTCACCCTGGCTAATCATCAACCCAATAAAAACAAAGCCTTTATAATCAAGTTGGTCGATTTTAAATCCTTCAATAGTAGGAATTACAATGCGGTTGATTACTTTTTGCTTTAATNNTGCTCTATCACTACGGTTTTACCGGCATCGCCAAACTTATCGCTCATAAGCATAAGTTCAAATTCTGATGCGGCCTCAATATGCGACTGGCAAATAAGCACTCCTTTACCGGCTGCCAAGCCATCGGCTTTTAAAACAATGGGTAATGATTGTTGCTTAATATATTCCAGCCCTTCAGAATAATTGGCTGCCGAAAATTTTTTATACGCTGCTGTGGGAATATTATTTTTTTCCATAAAAGCTTTTGCATAAGCCTTGCTGCCTTCCAACTGGGCAGCTTTGGCCGAGGGACCAATCACTTTTATATGACGCAGTTGCTCGTTGCTTTTAAAATAATCGTAAATACCTTTTACCAATGGATCTTCGGGGCCTACTACCAGCATATCAATATTATTTGCTATACACGCACCGGCAAGCTTTTCAAACTCAGTTACTTTAATATCTAAGTTTTTACCAATGCCTGCTGTACCTGCATTTCCGGGGGCAATAAAAAGTTGATTGCAAAGTGGGCTTTGTTTCAGTTTCCAGGCCAGTGTATGTTCTCTTCCGCCCGAGCCAACTAAAAATATATTCATTAAATTAAAATATTTAGGGTTATTTGGTAGGCAAATGTACTTCAGCATTTGAACATTTAACCTATTTAGTGCTCCATCCATACAAAAACATAGCCAAAAACTTTATGCTCCTCTTCCCAAAAAATGAAAAGCAGTAATGCTGTGGGAATAAAGAATTTCACTATTTTGAGGTCTTTACTAAATAACTCTACTATTCACCAGACTTAAAATTCATTTCTATGGCAGATCAGCTTGCGCAAAAAGGCCACCCCAAGGGCTTATGGGTATTATTTGGAACCGAAATGTGGGAAAGGTTCAACTATTATGGAATGAGGGCGATCCTTGTTCTCTTTATGACCAAAGCGCTTCTGTTTGATAAAGTTTTTGCATCTAATCTTTACGGAAGTTATACCAGCCTTGTATATTTAACTCCACTTATTGGTGGGTTTATTGCCGATAGATACTGGGGAAATCAACGCTCTATAATTGTAGGCGGTATTGTGATGGCACTTGGCGAGTTTGTTTTGTTTTTTTGTGCTTCAATGTATAAGTCGTCTCCTGACTTATCTGCACTCTTATTTTTTACAGGCTTAGGTTTAATGATTGCCGGTAATGGTTTTTTCAAACCCAATATTTCTTCCTTAGTGGGACAAATGTACCCCAAGGGCGACCGAAGAATAGATCCTGCTTATACCATTTTTTATATGGGTATAAATGTGGGCGGGGCTTTTGGCCCAATTATTTGTGGCCTTGTAGGCGATACAGGCAATCCGGAAGATTTTAAGTGGGCATTTTTAGTAGCAGGTTTTGCTATGCTTTTAAGCGTAGTGATTCAACTGGCTTTTCACCATAAATATGTGTTAGACCCTACCGGAAAAACCTTAGGCCTTACACCATCCGGAGCACATAAATCGTGGATAAATCCTGTATTTATGGTAGTTGGGTTAGCAGCTTTTTCTTCATTAGCAATAGGTTTGCTTTATTTAGATGCCAAAGTAGTTCCTTATCTCACTTATCTTTTGATTGCTGCTACTCTTTTTATTGCATTTGTTATTTTTTCTGATAAAACACTTAATTCTACAGAAAAGCAAAGGGTTACCGTCATTTTCATTACGGCCTTCTTTGTAATTTTCTTTTGGAGTGCTTTTGAACAAGCTGGGGCTTCTTTAACCTTTTTTGCTGAAGAACAAACTCAAAGAAATTTAGGTTTCTTTACTGTTCCTACAAGTTGGTTCCAATCGCTAAACTCTGTATTTGTGGTTGCATTTGCACCATTGTTTGCCTGGCTTTGGATAAAATTGGGGAAATACGAACCTTCTTCCCCCACAAAAATGGCCATTGGCCTTTTCCTTTTGGCCCTGGGTTATTTATGGATTGCTTTTGGGGTGAAAGATGTAGGTGCCGGTATTAAAGTAAGTATGATATGGCTGGTGGGAATGTATGCCCTTCATACCTGGGGCGAACTTTGTTTATCGCCTATTGGTTTGTCATTGGTAAATAAACTGGCTCCTTTTAAATATGCCTCCTTGTTGATGGCTGTTTGGTTTTTGGCCAATGCTGCCGCAAATAAACTGGCTGGTGTTTTGAGTGCACTGTATCCGGATGGAAAAACAACAAGTTTCTTAGGCTACGAAATGAGTAATAACTACGATTTCTTTATGCTTTTTGTAGGTATGGCGGGCGTGGCTTCATTAATTTTATTTAGCCTTACCAAAAAACTTCAATCAATGATGCACGTTGATAAAGAATAAAATTTTTTCTGTAGTAAAAGCCCCGATGCTGAATAGTTCGGGGCTTTTGTTTTATTTTTTTATTTGTCAAATCAATAATTAAAAATGCAAAACACTTCCAAACACCCCAAAGCCCTTCCCTTTCTTTTCTTTAGCGAAATGTGGGAACGCTTTGGCTACTATCTGATGATAGGTATTTTTTTACTATACCTCAAAAATGTAGAGCATGGCTTTGCCATGACCAATAGTGAAGCCAGCGACCTTTATGGCACTTTTATAGCCCTGGTTTTTTTAACCCCTTTTCTCGGTGGGCTTTTGGCCGACCGGTATTTCGGGTATAGAAAATCTATAATTGCCGGTGGCCTTATGATGGGTGTGGGCTATTGCCTTATGAGCGTACACAGCCTGCCTATGCTCTACCTGAGTATGACCTTGGTGATTGTGGGTAATGGTTTTTTTAAACCCAATATCAGTACTTTATTGGGCAACTTATATTCTGCCCCCGAATACATAGCTCGTAAAGACGAAGGCTACAATATTTTTTACATGGGCATTAATATTGGCGCCTTCATTTGCAACTTTTTCAGCACAGCCATAATCATTCTTTGGGGTTGGAAATATGCATTTATAGCAGCGGGCATAGGTATGTTTATTGGTGTTATTATTTTTATGATTGGCACTAAGCATTATGCCAGTGGCGATACTTTGAAACCCATGAGTAAAGAAGATATGCCCTTTGGACAAATTGTATTAACCATTTTGCTGCCATCTGTAATTGCCGGTGTGGTTGGTTGGTTAATTCCCGGAAACATTTTTCAAAGCGATAGCAACGATGCCTTCATTTTTGCCTGCATCCCCGTAATATGGTTTTTTGCTTCTCTTTATTTTAGAGCGAATGAAACCGACAAAAGGCCAATTGCAGCCCTATTGGCAATTTTTGCTGCCTGCGTAATGTTTTGGGCTGTGTTTAAGCAAAACGGCACTGCACTTACCATTTGGGCCGAAAACTATACCGACAGAAAAATTGAAGGCCCGGTAGCCAATGGTTTTAAAGCAGTGTACCAGGCCGAAGATTTTGTTTATAAAAAAGATTCGGTGAGTTTATACGATAACCAGTTTCGCATTCAAAAAGATGCCAATGGTAAAGTGATAAAAGAAGTGAATTACCCTGTTTACTTTAAAAATGAACCACCGGATGGCATTCCCAACGAAGGCGACCCCTTTACACTTTGGGGAACACCGCTTACACAATCTATAAACCCCGGATGGGTAATTTTATTAACCCCTTTAGTAGTTGCTTTCTTTGCTTTTCTGCGGCGAAGAAATGCAGAACCCAGCACTGCAACTAAAATTGCATTTGGATTATTAATTACATCTCTTTCGGTTTTGGTAATGATTGGTGCTGCATACACAAGCAATAGCGGGGCGGAAAAAGCAAGTGTATGGTGGCTAATAATGAGCTATGGAGTAGTAACTATTGGGGAATTATTATTAAGCCCAATGGGCTTATCACTGGTATCAAAACTAAGCCCGGTAAGAATTACTTCGTTAATGATGGGTGGTTGGTTTTTATCTACTTCCATTGGCAATAAATTGTCGGGGGTATTGGCCACCATGTGGGATAGCTACGAACACAAAGCCAATTTCTTTTGGATAAATTTTGTATTGCTGTTGGTTGCTACTTTTATCATTTTTGCCATGTTGAAGTGGCTTAATAAAATTATGAAAGAGAAAGGGGTGAAGTAATGGCTCTTGCGAACTTTTAATAATTAAATCTTTTAGCATTTTTGCAACCGCATAATAAATATTAATAAGTTTCCACAACTTCGTATGCACAATCCTGCAGAATTAAAATTGGTTTAACTTCTGCAGGATTTTTTAATGCAATTATTTTTATAGATTGCTTAAACTAAAATATTCAATAAGGGTCAAAACCGGGTATTGGTTTACTCAATGATGTAGTGGAAAAAAAATTAATACCCGTTTGATTGAATTTGTTGTAGGATAAACCAAAATCCATTTTTTTAAAATCATCACATGGCAATTAGCAATCGTTTAAAAAATCAACACCTGTTATGGCGAGCCGCATTTGGCCCAATGGCCGAAAACACTGCCGCATTAGACGAACTTTCTCAAAACAAATTGTGGGAATTGTTATTAAAAACATCCTCCAAAAAACCGCAAAAAATTGCCGTTGCTAACAACCTGGTAGATGGCCTGGTAGAAGGGGTGAAAGACTTATCTATGCAAAGCCAGCTTTCAAAAGAACAAAAGGGCAGAATGAAGCGTCAGCAATCGAGAGCCGATTTAAAAAACATGAACCTGCTTTGGATGGATCAAATGATAAACAGCCAGGCGCAGTTAAGAGAAAAAATGAGTTTGTTCTGGCACAATCATTTTAGCTGCCGGGTAGTGAATAGTTTTTTTCAACAGGAATTATTACATGTTATACGAACCAATGCGTTGGGTAATTTTGGCCAAATGCTAAAAGAAGTAAGCAGGTGCCCATCCATGCTTCAGTTTTTAAATAATCAACAAAACAAAAAAGGAAGGCCCAACGAAAATTTTGCCCGTGAAGTAATGGAATTGTTTACCATGGGAAGAGGCAATTATACCGAACAAGATATAAAAGAGGCCGCCCGTGCTTTTACAGGTTGGGGCTTTAATGCACAAGGCGAATTTGTTTTTAGAAAAAATCAACACGATAACGATAACAAAACCGTATTAGGTAAAACGGGCAACTTTGATGGCGACGACATACTCAATATCTTATTAGAACAACCTCAAACGGCAGTTTATATCACTAAAAAACTTTACCGCTATTTGGTAAATGAGCAAACCGACGATAAAAATATTCAATGGTTGGCACAGCGTTTTTATGATAACAATTACGACATCACAAAACTACTCACCGATATTTTTACCAGCGATTGGTTTTATGCTGAAAAAAATATTGGCAATAAAATAAAATCACCNNCAATTGCTGTTTCAAAAAATACTGGGGCAAATTTTATTTTATCCACCCAATGTTGCCGGTTGGCCCGGTGGCCGCACCTGGATAGATAGCAGCACTTTAATGGTAAGGCTACAATTACCCCAAGTGCTGGCAGCAAAAGAATCTATCAACATCACTGCAAAAAACGACGATGATGTAAACATGGGCATGGTAAAAGAAGAGCAATTGCGCATAAACCGAAACAAAGCCTATGTGGACAAAGGTGCTTCCGGTGAAATAGACTGGTCGCTTATTTCAAAAGCTTATGTAAAAACAGCCCGGGAAAATTTATCGCAAAAAATTGCCGATTCTTTGTTACAAACTTCCAGCAGGGTGGCAGCTCATACATTGGATTCATTTATTACAAAAGACAGCAGGGAAAATTTTATTAAAACAACCATCATACAATTGATGGCAACACCGGAATACCAGCTTTGCTAAAAAATATTTTTAGCAAAGACAGATTTTGAAAATTTGAATTATTAAAATGATTTTGTTTTAAAAACAAAGCCATAAAATTTTAGTTATGTATTTTAAAAGAAGAGAATTTTTTCAGGTGGGTTCGCTGGCAACAGCATCCCTGATGCTTCCAAAGTTTTTGAAAGCTTTTGAAAAAGGCAACATGGTTCCACCCGGCAATAAAGTAGTGGTAGTAATTCAATTCAGCGGTGGAAACGATGGACTAAATACTGTGATACCGATAACCAACGATATATATTATAAAGAACGGCCAAGAATATCTATTGCAAAAAGCGAAGCCCTTAATTTAAATGGCGATGCAGCCTTAAATCCGGCACTCACCGCATTTAAAGATTTATACGATGATGGCAGCCTGGCCATTATTAACAGTGTAGGATACCCTAACCCCGATCGTTCGCATTTTAGAAGTATGGATATTTGGCACAGTGCCAGCGATAGCAAAGATTATGTTTATACAGGATGGCTGGGCCGTTATCTCGATCATCAATGTGCCGGTTGCGATAAACCCACCCAGGCTTTAGAGATAGACGATGTATTAAGCCTTGCTTTAAAAGGCGAAAAAGAAAATGGCCTTGCTTTTACCGACCCACGCAGATTGTATAGCAGCAGCAACGAACGATACTATAAAGCAATAGAAAATTCGCACCAACCCACGGAAGAAACCGTAGATTATTTGTACAAAACCATGAGCGAAACACTTAGCAGTGCCGATTATATTTTTAAACAAAGTAAGCTCAACCCTACTTCTACTATTTACCCTGCCACCGCATTGGGAAAAAATTTAAAAACCATTGCTTCACTCATCATGAGCGACATCAACACTAAAGTGTACTATGTTTCGCTGGGCAGTTTTGATACACATGTAAACCAGGAAGCACAACAAAAAAGATTGTTTACAGAACTCAACGATGCGGTAAAAGCATTTACCAGCGATATGAAAAAAAATGGTCGCTTTGATGATGTGCTGATGATGACTTTTAGCGAATTTGGAAGAAGAGTAGCACAAAACGCCAGTAATGGAACCGACCATGGCACAGCCAATAATATGTTTTTTGTGGGCGGTGGTTTAAAACAAAAAGGTTTGATTAATGAAATGCCCAATCTTAAAGACTTAAACGATGGCGACCTTAAACATACCGTAGATTTTAAAAACGTGTATGCAACCGTACTAAACAAATGGCTGGGTAGCGATGATAAACAGATTTTAGGAAAACAGTATGAGCATTTGAAGTTTATATAGCTCAATAAAAAAGCTTCAAAATAAAGTGCTACCAACAAACTTTATTTTGAAGCTATATGCATTTTTAGTTTTGTAAAATATATTACCCCTTTTTTACAAACTCCGATTTTAGGGCCATTGCCCCAAAGCCATCTATTTTACAATCAATATTATGGTCCGAATCGAAATTGAGGCGAATATTTTTAACCTTGGTTCCGGCTTTCACCGGCTTGGGAGAGCCTTTTACAGGCAGGTTTTTAATTACCACTACTGTATCGCCATTTTGAAGTTCGTTGCCATTGGCATCTACAATTTTTTGTGTTCCATCTCCTGCACCGGCAGTAATTTCTCCAGGCTTCCATTCATGAAAACACTGAGAACAAACCATCATTTCATTCTGTGGGTAGGTAAATTCCGAAGAACAAACCGGGCATTGTATTGTATCACTCATTGTTCTAATTTAAATTTTTTGCAAAAATAATCATTATAAAAAAGAGTATGTTCTATTTTATTTTCATCCTCCATCCCACATACAACATCCTGCCATTAACCGGGCCCCAAATCATAGAGGCATCAAAGTATGGACTAAATGGTTGGTTAGCTGCTACAATAACTTTCTTCTGAAAAAAATTAGTAAAATTCTCCGCACCTGCATAAACATCCATTGGAAATTTTTTGCCAAAACTTTTGGAGACCTGCATATTCATCAGCAAAAAATCCGGTGAAACAGATTGTAACCTGTACTCATCCGGGTTAGTGATAGTGTTGGGCAATCTTTTTTTACCATTGTAAGTAATGGTATAATCCATTTTCCAGTTATTAAAAGAGTAAGCAAGGTTTACAAATGCCCTGTGTTTTGCAATAAATGGCCGCTGCAATTTTTCTTCTTCATAAGTTGCTTTTACATCAAAGAGCCTGTATGCCAGGCGGGTTTCTAACTTTTCAATTGGCTCAAAACTTAACTCTGCCTGAAAACTATTTGAAAAAGAATTACCCTGAAGGTTGTAAAACTTTACCTTTCCTGGATCTTCTACATCTACCAACACCTGGTTACTAAAATCATTTCTAAAAAAATCTGCACTAAACAATGCCTCTTTATTAAACAACTTAAATTTTTGGTCAATGCTGATGCCTTTGTTCCAGGCCACTTCGGGGTTTAAGCCATAAGCCTTTCCATTGCCCGAAGCAATAATATTCACCTGCCTTGCACTCACAAAAACAGATGTATTTTCCGCAAAAATATTGGCCGTACGTTGCCCTCTGCCAACACTGCCTCTAATGGTGGTTCCTTTTACGGGTTGGTACCGTAGGTTTAAACGAGGTGTTACAAAGTATCCAAAAAGGTTGTTGTGGTCTGCCCGCATACCTACCACTGCACTAAATTTAGTATCCGGTGTAAATGTGTATTCAGCAAATACGCCGGGTACTGTTTCGGTTCGTTTATACTGCAATAGTTTAAACATTTCATTATAGTTGTCGTATAGAAAACTTATGCCCGTTCTAAATTTATGCTCGGTTGTTTTTATTATAGATTGATAAATAAGATTGCCATAGAAACTTTTTTGTTTAGCATCATACGCAGCTAATCCAAAATAAGAATTTTGTGTATGATTGATAGCTGCCAATTGGAGGCCAATGCTTTTATATTTTTTTTGCGGAAATACATAGCCAATTTTCCCAAAGGCTTCTACCCTTTCTACATCAATACCCAGGCCATAATGATTGGTGGTATTCTTATCTGTTTTGGCATTAAACAATGTTTCGCCGCCTGTTTTTTTATCGGTTAACCACTTTATTCCAAATTGTGCCAGCAGTCCATTTCCGTTATCATACTTATACCTGTTAACCATGCTGAATGTATTGCCGGTGGGCATATCTCTAAATCCATCTTTATTAAAATCGAGTTGTTTGTTTCCAAAATAAGCATTGTGCAATAATAATGCGGCGCTCCATTTTCCATTAAATTTTTTAGAAAGATTTAAGTTTAAATCAATCTTACCATTATTGTTTACATAAGCATTGGCCAATAATTTTTCTGAGTTATCCGATTTTTTCAACTCCACATTAATTTGACCTGCTATACTTTCAAAACCGTTTGCTACAGAACCCACACCTTTGGTTAGTTGAATACTTTCTATCCAGGGTCCTGCAATGGAATTTATTCCGAGCGGAGTTGCAATACCACGAGGGCCGGGCAAGTTTTCTACGGTAAGCTGTGTATAGTTTCCACTTAAACCAAGTAGTTGAATTTGTTTGGAGCCGGTTACCGCATCGTTGTACGANNTCTAATGCCGATAGATAGGTAGATCGTTGTTTTGAAGTAAGCACTACTTCCTTTAAATGTTTTGCCGATGCTAAAACAATTTTTAATCCTTTTGAATCAGTAACCGTCAGCGTGTCTGGCATATATCCTACATAACTTATTACTAAGCTGTTTTGAGTTTCATGATGATCTATATAAAAAACTCCAGCTTCATTGGTTACAACTCCGTTGCTGCTGCCTACCCAAAACACACTTGCATGTGAAAGCGGAATAAATTTTCCATTATCGGTTTCTTCCAATACAATGCCCTTTATTTTAGGAACAGTCAAAGTTGTATCTACAATGGTATCGGATTTAATTTCTGGCAATGGAGTTTTAATTGCTTCGGAAGCTTTGCTTGAATCATGCGTTGATGAATCTTTGAATACTTCCCTGTATTTGCAACAAGCTGGCAGGCTTTGGTAAACAGCATCACTGGCCTTTTGTAATTCCAGGTCGTGCCCCGATTCTACAATCGCTTTTTTTATTTTTTCAATAGAAGTTTTATTTGCTTTGAAAACCAACGTAAGCATTTTGCTTCCTCTATTCCAGTTGGTAGATTTTACTCCTTTTAATTTGGCTGCTTTTTCAATTCTCATTTTGCAATGATCACAAGCTCCGTAAACTTTAAATAAAACTACAGTGTCTGTAGCATTGCCTACTTTTTGCTGTGCATTTAACTGCATTCCAAATACAGTTAGAAGCAGTATTTCTATATATGGTATCCTTTTCATTAGTATTCTTATAATTAATTCAAATTTTTAAATAGTGAAGCTGAATTATTGTTTAGCCGATGATATAAATGATAATAATCAAATCAGGAAATGCCAAAGCATTCTCTAGTTGCAATGATTGTATATTGGCTATACTTTTAAATACTTAAAGTAAATTGAACAAAACTTTTGGAAACAATTGTGCAATATAATTTTAGTATTCGGCTAATATTAGAATACTAAATCCTAAAAACGCAGTGTGTAATAAAGAGAGGTATTCCTCCCGTTAGAGGAGGTGCATGTGGGCGCAGATTAAAAAATTGTTCCTGCTTTTTAAATTCTTCTATTTGAAATGAAGCGTAATCAATGATGGTTTCTGTAACAAATTTTGGAGGATAGGAAATTTCGCTTGCCGCTATGTGGGTGTCTTTTACCTTAAAAGAGGAATGTTCTGTTTTGCAGCAACCATCATTTTTTTCCTTCATGCCGCATTTACCACATTTCTTATTTTTTTCTTTGCACGACACAGTCCATTCTACATAATCGTTCATGCAATAATGTAACTGTATGGTTGCACCCATGGTTGCAAAACCATAAAAAAGCATCACCAATAAAACGGCAGTTTTTTTCATTGCATTATGCTTCAAAAGTCCTAAATATCATTTACAAAATTGTATGACAAAATTCATATAAAATTATGACTGCCGTCATGTAAAGGAAAATAGTTTTACGCTCCCTTTGTGTCCGCATTAAGCCAATCAACAGCATGTGTGCAATAAAATACATAACAGCAATCTTCGCTTTCGTAATTTCTTCTTTATTTCTTTTGGCAACAAAAAAATTGAGTGCACAATCTACCGACAGTATTAAAAATGAGTTAACCATTGCTGCACAAATTCGCCCCCGCTTTGAAATGAGAGATGGCGCATTTAAACCATTAAATAAAAATGAAAAACCGGCTACTTTAATTAGCCAGCGCAGCCGCATAACCATTGACTATGTGTACAAAAATGTACTATCTATTAGAATATCGCCACAATCAGTAAGTATTTGGGGGCAGGCCAATACAGTGCAGGGAGTTGAAAACAGTGGCAACCGTATTGGGATATTTGAAACCTGGGCAAAACTCCAAATTTCAAAAAACTGGAATTTGAAAATGGGCAGGCAGGTAATTTCTTTAGATGATGAAAGATTTTTTGGTGAGCTGGATTGGGCTCAGGGAGGCAGGGCCCATGATGCATTAGCCATTCAGTATGAAAAAAATAAATTTAATGTAAAAGGATTTTTAGCCTACAATCAAAACTATAAATCGCTTTATAATAACAATATAAACAACCCAGCCGGGAATTTATACTCTACCAACGATGCATTTTCATACAAACTAATGCAAACCATATGGACAGGGTTTACGGTGGGGAAAAAATCTACCCTTAGTTTTTTAGTTACTAACTTAGGACTTCAACATGCGGATTCTATTACAGCAAATCCTACAACTTTTTATTCGCAAACCTTTGGTGCAAATTATATGGGGAAAGGAAAAAAAATAACAGGAAATGTATCGGCATATTTTCAAAGCGGAAAAAATAATTTGGGCAATACAACAGAAGCCTACTTATTAGCTGCTTCCGTTAACTATCCATTTACAAAAAAATGGAATGCAGGCTTGGGAAGCGATTGGGTGAGTGGCAATAAGGTTGGAATACCTCAAACAAACAACCGTTCTTTTAATCCTTACTTTCATACCGGGCATAAATTTTATGGAGCAATGGACTATTTTTATGTAGGCAGCTCTCACAAAAATGCAGGCTTATCAGACAATTATATTTCACTTCAATACAAGCCTGAAAAAAATAATATTATTCAGGTGGCTATTCACCAGTTTTTTTCAACAGCCAAAGTGGTAAGCGGAACAAAATCCATTTCAAAAAATTTGGGACAGGAAATGGACTTTAGCTATAGTCATAAACTAAATTCGTTTTCCAATATAGTAGGTGGTTACTCCTTCTTTTTACCAACATCTACTTTAAAGTATTTAAAAAATTCTTCTGTAGATAACAGGTTTCCTCAATGGGCCTGGTTATCTATTAATATTACACCTACTATCCTAAAAAATTATTACTCACAAAATAAATTTGAAAAATGAAAATCAAATACCTGGCACTCGGCGCATGCTTATCAATTGCCTTTGGCATTGCAGGCTGCAAATCAAATTCGGAGCAGGGAAAATCATCTGCTACAGCAGCCATTGATATTGTTGCTTCCGGTAACCCCGAAGTAGCAGAACTTACCGGCGCTCCCAAAGTACCGGCCCCGGTTGGCAACAGAGGCGCAAAAAAATTAATTGTAAACTTAGTTACTACCGAAATGGAAGGAATTATTGCGGATAGCATACCCTATACATTTTGGACTTTTAACCACACTGTGCCCGGAAGCTTTATAAGGCTAAGAGTGGGTGATGAAGTAACCCTTAATCTTAAAAATGAAGCAAGCAGTGTATTGCCGCACAATATTGACCTTCACGCTGTAACCGGCCCCGGAGGCGGCGCTGCTGCTACATCTTCGGCTCCCGGCAAAGAAACTTCTTTTAGTTTTAAGGCTATTAATCCAGGGCTGTATGTTTACCATTGTGCAGCACCTCCTGTACCAATGCATATTGGAAATGGCATGTACGGATTAATATTGGTAGAACCTGAAGGTGGTCTTCCAAAAGTTGATAGAGAATATTACATTATGCAAGGAGATTTTTACACCAAAGCATCTGCCATTAAAAAAGGACTGCTTGAATTTGATAACGAAAAAGCTGTAGCCGAAAAACCCGACTATGTTTTATTCAACGGTAAAAAAGGAGCATTGTTAGGCAACAATATGATTGAAGCAAAAGTGGGAGAAACCGTTCGTTTGTTTGTAGGTAACGGTGGCCCAAATCTTACATCATCTTTCCATGTAATTGGTGAAATTTTCGACAATGTATATCTTGAAGGTGGAAGTACTATTTCGCACAACATACAAACTACCGTGGTACCTGCAGGTGGCGCTGCCATTGTGGAATTTAAATGCGAAGTACCGGGCGAATATGTGTTGGTAGATCATGCATTATCAAGAGCTTTTAATAAAGGGGCTATTGGCAAACTGAAAGTAACCGGCGAAGCCAATCCAAAAGTTTTTAATGCAAAAACTTTAAGCAATCATTAATCCAGTGTTTTGAGACTAACCACATACATACGATTTGTTTTTTTTGCAGGTATAATACTTTCGAGTGTACTGCAATCTTGTAAAGATGATTATGCTGAAGTTGAAAAAACTTTTCAAAACAGTAATCCCCAACCCTTAAAAAGCATCTCCACAAGCATAACAATGGCTTATATTCCCGGAGGGGAGTATAAGCCATTTTATGGTTACAATACGGAGTTGGTAAAAGTTCAACCATTTTTAATGGATGAACGTGCAGTAACCAACCGGGAATACTTAGCATTTGTAAAAGCAAATCCTTCCTGGCAAAAAACGGCTGTGAAACGCATATATGCCGACACTGCTTATTTACAACATTGGCCCAATGATACCACGCTGCCAAAAGATGCC
Organism: Chitinophagaceae bacterium UBA2793; assembly: GCA_002352045.1. Lineage (GTDB taxonomy): Bacteria > Bacteroidota > Bacteroidia > Chitinophagales > Chitinophagaceae > Ferruginibacter. Next base: position 69,664 of record DEHT01000065.1, read on the forward strand.
AACCCCGATGCACCCATTTGCAATGTGAGTTGGTTTGCAGCAAAAGCCTATGCACAATGCGTTGGTAAAAGATTACCCACTTTAGATGAATGGGAATTTGTAGCAATGGCTGATGCAGTTTCGGCAAATGCCCGTAACAAGCCCGATTACTCGGATAAAATTATTGACTTATACCTGCAAAAAAACAGGCAGTACCAGGCAGTAAAACAAAGTGCTCCCAATTACTGGGGCATTTATAATATGTTTGATTTAATTTGGGAATGGACCGATGATTTTAATTCGTTGCTAACCACCGGCGACTCTCGCAGCGGGCAGTATGAAGACAAAAATTTATTTTGTGCCGGAAGTGCCACCACGGCAACCGATATTTTGAACTACGCTGCTTTTATGCGCTTTGCTTTACGCACCACTTTAAAAGCCGATTTTTCGGTTGCCAACCTTGGCTTCCGTTGTGCAAAGGATACAGTAGTTCAAGCAAATAATCAACATGAGAAAAATTTCAAAAACCAATAAATACTCATGAAACGAGACATAAAATTTTCGAGGAAAATTATTACAACCACCGATGAAAATTTTATGTCGAATTCCATGTGGCCAAAAAAGAATGATAATATACTCATGAAAAATATTTTTTTAGCAATAGCAATAATCATAATAGGAGTTTCTTGTAATGAAAAGAAAAAACAACCTGCTCCATTACCATCCGATTCAATTTTTAATTTGTCTTCGCAATGGAAAAATCAAAATGGAGATTCATTATACTTAAAAGAATTACAGGGTAAAACCTTAGCAGTAGTAATGATATACACAAGCTGCAAAGCTGCCTGCCCCATTTTAGTTTCTAAAATGAAAAGTATTGATGCAAAAATTGATAAAAAAGAAAAGCAAGCTATTTCATTGGTACTGGTATCTATTGACCCCGAAACAGATACTCCGGATCGTTTGCACGAATTTGCCAAAACAAATGAAATGCAAGATCCGCAATGGACTTTTCTTACTTCCAACGAAAATGCCACCCAGGAGTTTGCCAATGTACTTTCTATGAAATACAAAAAAATTTCGCCTATTGATTTTTCTCACTCCAATATTATAAGTGTATTTAGCCCCGATGGTCAATTGGTAAGTCAGGAAGAAGGCAGCATTGATGTTGATAAAGTGGCTGCTACCATTATCGAAACTGTCAAAAAAAGTAGATGACCTTCTAGCCCTACTCTACTTTTTTATCGGGTACAAAAAGCATTGAAATGGAATTAACACAATGCCTTGTATTTTTCTTTGTAAAGCCTTCGCCTAAAAACACATGGCCCAAATGGCCATTGCAATTGGCACAAACAATTTCGGTACGCAAGCCATCGGCATCGGGAATACGTTTTACGGCACCCTCCATTTCATCATCAAAACTTGGCCAGCCACAGTGGCTTTCAAATTTGCTGTCCGATTGATATAATGGTGCATTGCATCTTTTGCAGATATAGGTTCCTTTTTCTTTGTTGTTGAGCAAAGTTCCGGTTCCGGGGTATTCGGTGCCTTTATTTACAATCACTCTAGATTCTTCGGGAGTAAGTTTATTCCATTCCATGGGACTATTTTTTATGATGGTATCTGTAGCTATTGCAGAAACAGTGCTTTTCTTTTGTGCACATGCAGAAAAAAATACAGCGAGTAGAATAATTAAACAATTCAACGATTTCATATTTTTCAATTTACAACTACATACGCAGCAACACAATAGTTGGTTTGTTAAATAATCAGGGAACAGGGTCGTGGCCATGGCCGCCCCAGGGATGGCAACGGCTTATCCTTTTTATAGTTAGCCAAAAACCTTTTATAGGGCCATATTTTTTAATAGCTTCTATACCATACTGTGAGCAAGTGGGCGTAAACCTGCACTTTGGACCCAGCCAGGGCGATATTACCCATTGGTAAATTTTTATCAAAAAAATAAAAGGCGCACTAAGAATTTGTTTCCCGTTTTTCATTGCAAAGTTTTACCAATTTGTTAATGGCAGCTTCCATTTTTTCTTTTAAAAAAATATAATCGGGTAATTCTTTTCCCTGGTACAAAAAGAATACATGCATTCCTTTATTTTCAACAATTAGTTGATTGTACAGTTTATGTTTGTTAATACGATACACTTCCCTGGAGAGCCGCTTTATCCGGTTGCGGTCGGTTGCTTTTTTAAAATGCCTGCTGCCTGCACTTACCCCGGCTTTTAAAGCACCGGTTTCATTGGTAAATTGCCAAACAATTCTGTAGGGGAATAAATTAAAACTTTTACCCCGGGCAAAAAGCTGTTCAATGGCTTTGCGGCTTTTTAGTTTTTCGTTTCGTCCAAACCGGTATGATAGTTTTTCTGTCAATGCTGTAAAATTAAAAAGCTCCCGTTGAAAAACGGAAGCTTGAATATACTATTAGCCAATTGGCTCATTTTATTTTTTTGAACCGTGCTCGTCAGATACCGTCAATTTATGACGACCTTTTGCTCTGCGGCTTGCCAACACTTTACGACCGTTAGCCGTTTCCATACGTTTACGGAAACCATGTACTGTTTTTCTACGACGTTTGTGTGGTTGGTATGTTCTTTTTTTACCCGGCATTGTATTAAATTTTTCCTTTTACAAAATATTGTTTCTGTTTCATCAGCGGGGCACCATCCCTGCTTATTGTGAAAGGACGGCAAAGGTAAGGGGAAAAGGCAAAACTAAAAAGTAAAATGCAAAAAAAGCCGGCTATAGTTCAATTTTAGCTGATTTTACGGGTTTGCCGAAAAAATTGGCTGCATGTTCGTCAAAATCTGCGGAATCGCCGGTGCTGCAAAACTGAATGCTGCCTCCCTTACTACATTGGCTCGCCATATCCGAATGCCTTTGCAGGTAATTTTTCAGGCTTTCGGCTACAATTTTTCCCTGGTCAATTACCTGAATCCTTTGGGGAGTAAACTGTTTTATTTTATTTATTAGTAAAGGATAATGCGTACATGCCAGCACAATAGTATCTATTTTATCATCTTTTTGAAGCAGGTTTTCAATATGCTGTTTTACAAAATAATCGGCTCCGGGCTTTTGGTATTCGCCATTCTCAATTAAAGGAACCCACATGGGGCAGGCTTCCTGGCTTACTTTTATGGCGGGAAAAAACTTTTCAATTTCTATAAGATAAGATTCTGATAGAACAGTGCCCTTAGTACCCAACACCCCAATATGGCCTGTTTTGGAAAAGTTGCCAATCACTTCTGATGTTGGCCTTATTACACCCAACACTCGTTTACCGGGTGCTAATTTTTCAAGATTGTTTTGTTGAATGGTACGCAATGCTTTTGCCGAAGCGGTATTGCAAGCCAATATTACCAATGGGCATCCTTGTTTAAAAAACCACTCCACCGCTTGCAAAGTATATTCATACACCTGCTCAAAACTGCGAGGGCCATAAGGCGCACGGGCATTGTCGCCTAAGTATAAATAATCGTATTGGGGAAGTTCGTTAACAATGGCTTTGAGAATGGTAAGGCCGCCATAACCACTATCGAAAACGCCAATTGGAGCAGCTTGCATGTTGTAAAGTTAAGGGGTTTTATTTCGTAGGCTGATTGGATAAATGTAAGTTCAAGATAAACAAAAGAAAATGGCCGCAACTTTTGTTGCAGCCACAGTATAAAATTATTTTAAGAAAAATTAATTCCTTGGTGTTCCACCGGCAGGTGCAGGTGTGTCTTTAATACCAAGCTTCTTTTTCACCAGGGGCAGCAAATCATCTCCCGGAGGGGCAACTATTACGCTTTGCACATCCATTACATAAGCATATCCGTTTTCCTTTGCTACTGTTTTAATAGCATCCAACGCTTTTGTACGAATTGGCGCAATTTTCTTTTGTGCTTCTACATTGTATAATTCCTGGGCCTGGTTTTGCCATCCCTGAACTTTTTGATACAATTCAATCAATTCTCTTCTTTTCAAATCTTTCATTGTAGGGGAAAGTTTTGCAGAGTCTTTTACAAACAAACTGTCTTTTACACTAAGCTCTTTCATCATATCCTGACCTTGCTTTCCGAGTTCTTCCTGGTACACTTGCAATTCTTTATCAGCCTTATCAGCTTCAGGCATAGAACCAATTAATTCATCGGGGCTTATATAGCCAATTTTTTGAGCACTCACATTAAACGCTCCTAAAGCCATTACAGCTACAACTAACATTTTTTTCATCACTACTGTTTGTTTTTACTTTTAAGGTTTTTATTTTTTGTTAGATATAATAATGAATAATTTTTCACAGCGGCTGCTGCTTAAAGTATATCCATTATCATTTATTTAACACCCAGGTTTTTGAGCACATCTTCGCTCTTATCCAATTTTGGGTCGGCAAATATAACGGTTATTCCTTCACTTTTGTCCAGTATAAAATCATATTGTTTATCCACCGCCAGTTTTTGTATGGCATTGTAAACCCTGTCTTGTATGGGCTTTATTAACTCCTGCCTTTTTTTAAACAAATCGCCTTCAAAACCAAAGCGTTTACGCTGTAAATCTCTCAATTCTTTCTCTTTGTTATAGAGTTCGTCTTCTCTTTTTTTCTTTAAATTATCGGGTAGCATTACCTGCTCGGCATCGTAGTCTTTAAACATTTTATCTACTGCCACTTGTTTTTGGTCTAACTCCTGCTGCCAAAGGCGGCTAAATTCATCGAGCTTTTGCTGCGCCTGGCTATACTCCGGCAATTTTTCTAAAATGTATTTTGAATCAATTACTGCGTATCGCTGAGCTAATAAACAGGATACACTCAATAAAAGGGCTGCGGAGAATAGTAATAATTTTTTCATGTGTATATTTTTTATTGTTTTTTGGCCACATGTTATTCGAAATAAAATTTTCATCGTTGGTTGTAAATATTTACCTCGAAAATTTTATGTCTCATTTCATGTTTCTTATCTTTTAAAATGGATAATGTAAAAGTATATGCAGGTAACCTACCAGCATATACTTTACAAATAAACAATTAATGATTAAAATAAAAACTTAATTTTTTATTCGGGTTCCTGGCCAAGCATAAAGGTAAATTTAGCAGCACCTTTTAACCCGGTTTGTCCATTGTAACGGTCGAAACCTACACCATAGTCGAACCCGAGTAAACCAAACATGGGCAGGAAGAAACGGGCGCCAATACCTGCCGACCTTCTTAACTTAAAGGGGTTATAACTTTTAAAGTCGTACCAGCCATTAGCTGCTTCAAAAAAGGCAAGTCCGTAAATGGTACTGCTGGCCGCAGTGCTAAATGGATACCTCAACTCAACCGTATATTTATTAAAGATGGTAAAATATTCTGTTGGGTTAATATCTTCCGGATTTACTCTTGGGTCAGAATTGCTATAAACCGGGTAGCCTCTATGGGCAATAATATCGTAACCTAATAAAGCCTGTGTATTACTTAAGCCTGCATCGCCCACCTGGAATCTTTCAAATGGAGATATGCTTAACTTAGAATTATACCTGCCAATAAAACCATATTTAGCAGCCGCTTTCAATATAAACTGTTTGTTTTTTTCGGCACCTTTTGCACGGCCAATGGGCACATACCATTCGGCATTCATGCGCCATTTATGAAACTCGGGAAACTTATAGTTATTATCTGTTGCAGATGTAATGCCCATTAAAGAATAAGGCAAGGTAAACTGGCCACTCAACATAAAGTTGGATCCACTGGTTGGGAAAATAGGATTTGGTCCTGCGGAGTTTCTCAGCAATGTAAGTTTTAAACTTATATTGGTAGAGTTTCCATCGGACAATCCTGCAAATAATCGGTCGTAATTCCTAAGTTTATATTGCTGAAAGTTTAATGAGTAAATGAGGTTAAAATAATCATCGGGCCATTTTAATTGCTTACCCAGGGATATACCAATACCCACTGTTTTTACATAAGAAGTATCGCCACAACTTTTACAATAGCGTCCTGTGTAGGGGTCGTAAGCATTGGCATATTTAGTATTATAATAGCTAATACCAAAAGAATTTCTTTTTTTACCGCCCAGCCAGGGTTCGGTAAAAGAGAAGCTGTAGGAGCGATAAGCTCTACCGTTTGATTGTATTCTTGCACTTAACTTTTGTCCATCTCCCACGGGCAATGGATCCCAGCTTGATTTTTTAGTAATGTTTTTAATAGAGAAGTTGTTGAAGGTAACACCCAGTGTACCCGTAAGCCCAATACCTCCGCCAAAGCCGGCAGAAAGTTCCAATTGATCGGCCGACTTTTCTTCAATCTGCCAGTTAATATCCACTGTACCGTCTTCGGCGTTGGGCGAAATATTCGGATTAATGGTTTCGGCATTTATGAAACCAAGCTGGCCCAATTCTCTTTGTGTACGAATAATATCGGATCGGCTGAATTTTTCGCCCGGTAGCGTACGAAGTTCCCGAAGAATTACATAGTCTTTTGTTTTATCGTTGCCCGATACCGTTATGTTTCCATAGGTTGCCTGTAAACCTTCGGTCATTCTAATTTCAAAATCAATGGTATCGTTGTAAACGGCTGTTTCTATGGGTTCTACTCTAAAGAAAAGGTAACCGTCATCCATATACAAACTTCCTATATCGCCTCCTTCGGCAGAGAGTTGTTTACCCAGGCGTTTATTGAGTGTTTCAATATTATATATATCACCTTTTTTAATACCCAATAGTACATTTAAAATAGAATCGGAATACTTTGTATTTCCTTTCCATGTAATATCGCCAAAATAATACTTGCGGCCTTCATTTACTTTAATATGTAAATTGAGGTTGCCTTTATCATTGAGCATTGAAGTGTCTGATACTATAACAGCATCTCTAAAGCCTTTGGAATTATAGTAACTTAATAAGTTTGCTTTATCCTCGTTATATTTTGTTTCATTAAACTTTGAGGAGCTAAATAGCTTAAACCTAAAGTATGGATCCAAAATGTCTTTAGTTTGTGATGGAGAGAGATAGCCCATTTCTTTTAAATAAGATTTAAAAGATTGGGTTGAAGCCGAAGTATCGCCATAAGGGCTTACTACTCTATCGGGGAACAGGGTTATTTTTGTCATCTCCTTTGTTCCCTTCATTTGCTTTTTTAAGCGTTGGTCGGTTAAGGCTTCATTATCTGCAAAATTGATAGAGTTAATTCTTACTTTATTTCCTTTATCAATATTAAAAATAAGCCTTACTGCATTGGAAGCTCCAATGATGGGTTCTTCCCTCATATCAACCTTTACATTACGATAGCCTTTGCCTGCATAAAATTTATGAATAGCTTCCAAGGCCGACAGTTTCATATTCTCGCTAATTACCCTGTCTTTAGAAAGGCCGATTTTGGTATCTAAATCGTCTCTCTCTCCTTTTTTAATACCCACTAATTTATAGTCAAGTAATCGGGGGCGCTCTATTAAATTTAATTCTATAAATATTTTAGTTCCTTCGAGTTTCGAAATGCCCACTTCTACATTTGAAATTAATCCCTGTTTCCAAAGTTTTCCAATGGCTTTACCAAATACATCGGTACCCGGAATTACAACTTTATCTCCTACAGCAAGACCAGAAATAGAAATAATAAGATTGGGATCAAAAGCTCTTGCACCGGTAACCGAAATTCCACCAATGGTATATTCCTTTGGGTACTTAGATTGATAAATTTCTAACAGAGCCGGATCTACCGAAACCGGAATGGTATCCTGTGCCGTTTGGGCAAAGCCGGTAGCTGAGGTAAATAAGAGGGCGGCAATAAGCAATGCGTTTTGGTAAATCCGTTGCATTAATATTTTTTTACGTGCGGCAAATTAAGGCCAATAATGAAAAGTATTTGTTAAGCCCATCCTAAATAAGTGGTTGCAATTAGCTACAGTTGCCATTATAAGGTGGTGGATGTTTTGTTTTGGTCTATCTGTTCTCCTGTTTTTCCAAACCTTCGTTGACGTTTCTGATAGTTTACAATGGCTTCATAAAGGTTTTCTTTCCTAAAGTCGGGCCAGCGTGTATCGGTAAAGTAAAGTTCGGCATAAGCCAATTGGTACAATAAAAAGTTGCTGATGCGATATTCGCCACTGGTTCTTATCATCAATTCGGGGTCGGGGAAGTTTGCCGTTGCCAGGTATTGTTGAAAAAGTTCGGGGCTAATACTATCGGGGTTCAGTTTGCCTGCCTTTGCATCTAAAGCAATATTTTTTACAGCATTCAATATTTCCCACCTGCTACTATAACTGAGTGCCATTATGAGCTGTAATCCTGTGTTTGAATCCGTTTCGTTTATTGCTTCGGTTAACTCTTGCCGGGCATTTTGAGGAAGCATGTCAGTAGCACCCACTACATGAAGCTTTATATTGTTTTTGTTGAGTGTAGGTACTTCCTTTTTAATGGTTTCAACCAGCAGCTCCATTAAACCGGTTACTTCATACTCGGGCCTATCCCAATTTTCGGTACTAAACGCATATAAGGTTAGGTATTTAATACCCAGTTCTGCAGCGCCTTCCACAATATTTCTCACACTTTCCACCCCATGTAGATGCCCAAAAAGCCTGTCTTCGCCCTGCTCCTGCGCCCACCTGCCATTACCATCCATTATTATAGCAATATGCGATGGAAGCTCTTGCAGGTTAATATTTTCTTTTATACTCATATAATTATAAACGAGTAGTCAGGCGCTGGGCCTGACTTTTTAACGGCAGCAAAAGTAATGAACTTTAATAAAATAATGCAGGTTTTATAAGTGTTCCTAAACAAAAAAAAAGTGTACCATTAGCACACATTTTTATTTACATTTTTTAAAAAATTAATATTAAAAGCCCGACGGACATTTGTAAGACCCAAATGTGTAAGAAAGACCAAACTCAATAATCATATATTGGTCTTTTTGTTTGCTCCAGCCACGCTGCCTGCCTTCCAGCCCAATAATATTGTTGGGATTAATTTCATAACTCCTGTCTTGCAGCAATGCGGCTGTGGGGCCATTGCCCGATGCAGGAAATTTATCAATGCCCACAAAAGTGGTGCTTACATCATCAATATAATCCGTAAAAGTGTAGCGATGGGCTACTTCTAAGGAGAGGTTAAGCTTTTCAGAAATATTATACTTGATTCCTACTCCAAAGGGAATGCATAATGCCATGGTGCTATAAGGCTTTCTGCCATCGTAACCTATATTTTGACCTTCGGTACCCAATGGGCGAAGAAATTCTTTTTTGCCGGCAAGATATGCGTATGGGTCGTAGCTAAAAGCTCCCACTCCCAGGGTAACATAGGGAGTGAAAGAATAGTTGGGGTCGTTGGGCATAAATTTAAAGAAATTGAAATCTCCCTGTAATGCTATTTCCCAAATGTTGGTATTAAAGCTTAGGTTTCTACTTTGCTGAAAATCGCTTTTACTGTATTGATCGCTAAAGCCTAATTGAGCAAAGCGTCCGGCAATGCGTGCACCTACATAATTATTAAATTGTTTACGAAAGAAAACACCCAGCGACATTTTTGATCTTTCGAAACTTGCTCTGGTATTAATATCTCCAAAGTAATTGGCAACACCTGCCGTAATACCAAACTCCCCGGTTTGAACATAAGATTCAGATTGGGCCTGGCTCGATACTGATATAGCTAATGCAGTACAAACGGTTAAAAATTTTTTGGACACTTTCAATAAAAATTTAGTGATATGCCAATCAATTGAGTTGACATGGAAATGCAAAATAATCAAATGTTTGTTATTAACGTGAGTACACCGATTTTTATGGTAAGTAAAGCGTTAAAATTATTGAGTAGCCTTTTCAACCCTTAAGCCTGCACTCATTATACCCTGTAGGGGATTATCTCTCATTATATGAAAAATACTAAACTGATATTCACCTGCTTTAATAAATCGTTGATTAATTGCAAGCGGTTTGCGTACTTCCCAAATATCGTCCATGCCGGTCCCTTCCCAACCTTGTGCATCGTTGCCAAGTGACAGATCGGTTTTTTGATACCGTAAACTATCGCCTGGTGCCTGCAAGCCAATATTGAGCCATATATTATTATATTTATAAGCATCAATATGCCTTAGCACTATATATACATTATATGCAGATAAGGTATCAGCAATACTAAAGCTACCTTTGGCTGCAAAATCTGTTTTCCATTCAAACTTTGGGATAGGGGTATTTTTTTCAAACACCTCTATTTGCCTGCATGAGTAAAAGAAAGTTATCAGTAAAAAAACTGTGGTTGCTTTAAATACTTTTTTATTGTGTTGATGTAGCATAGTTTGATAAAGGCTTGTAAAATTATAAAACATTCAACACCTGTTCTTTGGCTTTTTCTAATTCGTCTTTCATTTTAACCACACATTGTTGAATGCCTGCATCGTATGCCTTGCTGCCGGTGGTATTTATTTCACGGCCAATTTCCTGAAGTAAGAAAGAAAGTTTTTTGCCTTTACTTTCTTCGGGCCCGTTTATTATTTCTTTAAAATAGTCGCAATGTTGTTTTAATCGAATTTGCTCTTCATGGATATCAATTTTTTCCATGTAATAAATCAACTCTTGCTCCAACCTGTTTTGGTCAATATTTTCTTTACCAACATGTTCATTGAGCAACTGGTAAATTTCCTCTTTGATTTTTATTTTACGGGCAGGTTCTAAATTCAAAATATGCTCTTCCTGTTCTTTTATTTTTTCTATTCGAAGTAATAAATCTTTTTCTAAAGAAGCACCTTCTTCATTTCGATGATTTTTTAATTCACCCAATGCAGCAAGTAACACTTTTTGAAACTCTACAAAATCATTTTCGCTTAAAACATCGGTTGCAGGTGTTACCACTTCCGGCAAACGCAACAAAGCGCTTAAAACCGAATTGGTATCAATATTTAATTCAGCAGCCAGTGTATCTATTTGTTGATAATATGCTTTTATTAAATCGGTATTTATTACCACCGGTTTGCTTGCTCCGTTTTGTTTAAGATTTACATAGCAATCAATAGTACCTCTACCTAAATGCTCCTGAATGGTGCTTCTTATTTCAAACTCGTAAGGCTTCAGCAATGCAGGCAACTTTAACTGCAACTCCAACTGCTTACCATTGAGTGCTTTTATTTCTACTAAAAAAGTTTTATCGCCTGTTGTTTGTTCTGCCCTTCCAAAACCCGTCATTGATTTTAGCATACTTAATGTTTTAATGCAAGATAATTGTTTTGTGATGTTGCTGTATAAGTAAAGTAAAAATTAAAACAGATTATACAGTTATATTATCATTAAAAAAGCCCGGTTGTAGAAACCGAGCTTTAATATATGTATGGGTTAGTAAGTACGGGAACAAATTTCCCTCACACAATATTAAAAATAATTTTTCCGATACAAAAAATTTTCGACAACTATTTTATGCACATTTTTTTTTACCCTGTGGATAAGGGATGGGATTTTTATTGACAGAAAGAAATAAAAATCAAACCAACATACCTGATTATTTTATGAACTGCAAAATGTATTCTTCTGAAACGCTTTGCTCATCATTGTTACAGCAGAATTATAATTTAATAGTTTGATAAACTAAAACTGATGTTTGCATATTATGGCCATGTTCTTCTCTCAAAAAAGTAATCAAAGGCGAGCTCAAATTATCTTTTTGATGTTACCTGTATTTTTTCAAAATCAATAGAATAATGAAGATTCTGCAAAGGATAGTAACTTTGAAAAAAATAAAACACATGCAATTCCCATCTCCGGTATCAATAAAATGGATTGCCAATTTAATTGGCGCAACGCTTAAAGGAAATGTTGAAGGCCAGGCCACAGGCATTAACGAAATACATAAAGTAGAAAAGGGTGATTTGGTTTTTGTGGATCATCCAAAGTATTACGATAAATGCATTAACAGTAATGCAAGTTTTATAATTATCAACAAAGAAACAGAAGTGCCCGATGGAAAAGCATTACTAATTACCGACAATCCATTTGAGGCATACTGCAAAATTGTAAATCATTTTAGAGCATTTACAGCAGCAGAAAAAATGATTAGCGACACTGCTGTTATTGGCGAAGGAACTTTTATATATCCATCTGCGTTTGTAGGGCATCATGTAAGCATCGGAAAAAACTGTATCATATTTCCCAATGTAACTATTATGGATTATTGCATTATTGGCGACCATGTAATTATTCAATCGGGCTCGGTAATAGGGGGTGATGCATTTTATTATAACAGTAAAAAAGACAGGGAAGTTTGGTATAAAAAAATGCCCAGTTGTGGAAGAGTCATTCTGGAAGATTTTGTGGAAATAGGATGTGGCTGTACCATTGACAGGGGGGTAAGCCACGACACTGTGATAGGCAAGGGATCAAAACTCGACAACCAAATTCATATAGGCCACGATTCGGTACTTGGTAAAAACACCTTACTTGCTGCACAGGTGGGCATTGCGGGAGTTGTAGATATTAAAGACGGTGTAACTGCATGGGGCCAGGTGGGCATAAGCAAAACATTGAGCATAGGTGAAAATGCTGTGATACTTGCACAATCCGGTGTACCCGCCAGCTTAGAAGGCGGCAAAGTTTATTTTGGAACACCTGCAGAAGATGCCGGTACTAAAAAAAGAGAATTGGTATGGGTAAAACGCATCCCCGAACTTTGGAAAAAAGTAATGGGTGAATAGTTCTATTAATTAAATCCCGGAATAATTTCATTGGTGGTTTTAATTTGCTCCACAGGAATTGTTGCAGGTGTTTGTGGAATCGTTGCCATTTCAATTCCATAATTATACGGCAGTAAATCGGCCACTTTTTCCCAGGACCAATATGCGTTTACAACTAAATCGTTCTGGTCAAAATAATAACCATTTTGTTCAATGCCGATGGTTTCTGCAGGAGGAAATACTATTACTGAATACTGAAACTCCGATGGCTCCTCTGCGTACAAACTGGTATAAAGTTGAGCAGGCTTTTCTTTAAGATAAATTACGCCCAACCTAGGTTGATTGGGTTTTATTTCAACAATCTGTGTACTGTCATCCTTTTGATAGTTCAATGCACCAAATGGATTTTTTAAAGCAATAGAGGTATCGTTTCCTTTGTAATTAACTAAAAACTGTATTTCAAAACCTTCTTCGTTTAATCGTTTATTAAAAACGCTTCTCATAAAATGAAGAATGGAACCATTGTATGCTTTTTCTCTTTCGAATTTCCAACTTAAAAGTTGTACAGAGTCGGTGCTTTTCATTTCTTCAAACAAAGGCGAACCTGTATATACGCTTACTTCTGTATTGTATTCATACGTAAAAGAATCCAACGCATATTTAATATTATAACCCAGCATATTGTTTTCAATATAAATTGCATCGGTTGCCAACACTTTGAGGCGGTTTCGTTTTTTAGAAAAATAAAATTTTAGTGTCTCGGGGTTTTTAATAATGCAGGATGAACTGTTGCCGGTTTGCCCGATAAATTTATCGGTAAAAAATTTACCATATTTATTCCAGCCGTCTTTAACTTCGGTGGTAGCCACTACCGCTACGTCTGCCATTTCTTTTTCTTTTTGGCTTAGTTGAAATGAAATATTCCGGTCGTTTAAATCGCTGTTGCTTACCCGCCTGCTTTCGGTATTGTAACCGGTAAATGTAACGGCAATGGTATAGCCCCCATCGGGGAGATATAATTTAAAATTTCCATCGGCATCGGTTGCTGTACCAATGGTAGTGTTTTGGGCAAATACCGAAGCACCTTGCATAGGTTGGCCCGAAACAGCGCCGGTAACTTTACCTGAAACAATAAAATAAGTTTGAGAAAAAGCGGAAAGGCATAAAAAAGATGCCAGCATTATTGAAACTATTTTTTTCATCAAATATTGAATAAATGGTTTTTAAAGAGGTACCCGAAAATACATTATTCACTGTTAAGTTTTTGTTGCAATAGCTTACAAGTTTTTGTAATTGTTTGCTGCAATGGGGTGTAACTAAAGCCGGGAAAAAATTTTAATAGCTTGCTATTGTCGAAAGTTGCAATTGCCATGGCTGTTTTGGCTGTTTCTTTGGTAACCAATGGCGGCTTACCAGTGAAACTACTTTTAATGCTTTCAACTATTGAAACCAGCTTTGCCAAAAGAGGAGTTACTTTTTTATACGGGTGTTTTTTATTGAACCCATCGGCAATGGCATTAAATACATTTTGATAGCTTTCGTTGTGGCCACTCAAAATGAATTTTTCACCACTTATTTCCGATTCCATTAATGCAATCATTGCATTTGCCACATCTTCCACATCTACAAAACCGGTAGTGCCGGTAGTAAACCAGGGAAACTCATTGTAAACCGATTTAAAAATAGCCGTGGAGCCAGTATTCCAATCACCGGCCCCCAAAATAATAGTAGGATTTACAACTACAGCCTGCAAACCTTCAGCCACTCCCCTCCACACTTCCATTTCGCCCAAAAATTTACTTTGGCCATACCTGCTATTGCTCGTTTGCGGCGTCCAAACCATTTTTTCGTGAATAGGTTCATTTTCTCTTATTCGACCCAGCGCAGCTACGGAGCTTACATGCACTAATTTTTTAACTCCTGCATTTACACATGCGTTTACAATATTAGCAGTACCCTCTACATTTATTTGATATAATTGTTGTACATCTTTTTTATTAAAACTTACCAGGCCGGCACAGTGGTAAACATACTCCACTCCTTCCATCACTTCTTCTAACCTTATTACATCAAGCATATCGCATTGCTCCTGTTGTAATAAAGCATTGTCGAAATTGGGTAAAGCTGTTTTGTTGTAAATAGCTTTTACAGCTTTGCCCTGGCTTAATAAAGTTTCTGTCAATACCTTTCCAAGTAAACCCGATCCTCCTGTTACTAAAATCATTGTGTGTTTATTGCAGTTTTAAGAATTGTATTCATAAAAGCCCTTTCCCGTTTTTCTACCAAGCTCGCCATTGGCTACTTTCTCTATTTGTAAAGGAGAAGGTTTAAATCTCTCAGCTCCGTCAAAAGCTTCATACAAAGAAGTAGATACGGCAAGGTTTACATCCATGCCAATCATATCCATTAATTTAAAAGGGCCCATTTTAAAACCGGCTGCTTCCATTGCGGCATCAATTTTTTCGATGGGTATATTTTTTTCTAAAGCAAGATGCATGGCTTCTAAATAGTAATGCCTTGCTACTCTATTCACTATAAAACCCGGTGCATCTTTGCATAAAACCGGAACCTTGGAAATGTTTGTACAAAACTCAATCAATTGCTGTGCAGTTTCATCCGATGTTTGATTGCCCTGAACTACTTCAACCAATTTCATAATATGCGCCGGATTAAAAAAATGCAACCCTGCCACTCTTTCGGGCTTGTTGATATTTTTTTGAATGGCATTAATAGATAAAGAAGAGGTGTTGCTTGCTAAAATACAGTTCGGTTGATTGATAGCTGCCAGTTGATTGAATAAATCTATTTTGATGTTCAATTTTTCTACCACGGCTTCCACTATTAAATCGGCTTTGCAATTGGTAATAGAGGGAGTAAAAGTTATTAAAGCCCAGGCAGCATCCTTTTGTTGTAATGTTATTTTTTGTTTATCAACCAGCCATTGCAGGTTTTTCTGAATGCTTTTTTTAGCCGACTCAAGCACTGCTTCCTGGATATCGAAAAGAATGACGGGATAATTTTTTAAGGCAGCAGCCAGGGCAATTCCACTTCCCATGGT
>DEHT01000078.1 GCA_002352045.1 Chitinophagaceae bacterium UBA2793
ATAAAAAACTATGGTTTGGGCTGGAGAATGAATATTTATCCCAATGGCAAAAAAGTAATTTTTCACAATGGCTGGTGGCATGGCAACAATGCGGCTTTTATAAGATTGCCCGATGAAGATGCTACCATAATTGTTATAGGAAACCGATACACCCGCAACATTTACAAAGCCTATCAAATGGTAAACATTTTTGCTGCTTACTTTCAAACATTAGAAATAGAAGAGTAAAAACGCTACCCATTTGCATATTTATGCACATTTGTGCAATATTTTTTTAAGGACAATTCATTTATTTGCTTTTTTTTAACTATTTTGGGTTGCCTTAATTAATTTTCGAATGCTAAAACGTGAACGGCAGGCTTATATCCTGCACCAGGTAAATCTTCATAACAAAGTACTATCTAATAGTTTAAGTACCGAAATGAATGTATCGGAAGATACCATTCGCCGAGACTTAATGGAGCTCAATGAAAATGGGAAATTAATAAAAGTGCATGGAGGCGCACTTTCCCGCTCATTTGATAAAATAACACAGCCTTTAAACGGCATATATGCACAAAATAGTAAGCAAATAATTGCACAAAAAGCCATTTCATTAATTAAAGATGGCATGTTTGTATTAACCGGCGGTGGCACTACTGTAATTGAAATGGCTCAAATGTTGCCTTCAAGTTTACATGCCACTTTTATTTCGGGCAGTATTCCGGCTATTGTAGAATACATGGTTCACCCCAATATTGATGTGATTGTATTAGGGGATAAATTATCTAAAACTTCCAAAATTACCATTGGTGCCGATGCCATTGCCCGCATTAAATCAATAAGAGCCGATTTATGTATTTTAGGCATTAACTCTATTAGCCTCGAAAATGGAATTACTGATAACGATTGGGATGTAGCACAATTGAAACAGCAAATGATGGCCTCCTCTAACAAAGTAATTTGCATGACCATCTCCGAAAAAATAAGCACACAGCAACCCATTCATGTATGCAACTTAAATAAGATAGATGTATTGATTACAGAACTCGATCCATCGGACCCTTTATTAAAACCATATATAGATGCAGGCGTTACAGTTTTATAACTGTTCCATATAGTATAACCTTTGAAAAACCATATTATTAAAACTAAATCAAAAAACAAAAAACAGATTTGCTATGAGAAAATTTCTGCTTTTAAAATTTTTTCTGCTGATGCTATTTGCCTTACCGGCTTTTGCGCAGGAAAAATTAGTAACAGGCCGTGTTACCGGAGATGGAGGTAATCCACTTCCCGGTGTAACAGTTACCGTAAAAGGTACTTCTAATGCAACCAGCACCAATGTAAACGGTGAGTTTAGTATTAGAGCCAATAGTAACCAGTCGTTGGTATTTTCCTCTGTAAATTATAATAGCAGGGAAATCTCAATTGGCAACCGAAGTAACATTAATACAAGCTTATCCTTATCACAAAAGGATATTGAAGAAGTTGTAGTGGTAGCCATGGACCAAAAAAGAAAACCAAGAGAGCTTGGCTTTTCTGTACAAAAGGCTGATGGTGAAGAACTGCAGCAAACCCAAAGAGAAAGTTTTGTATCTGCATTACAAGGCAGGGTGGCCGGTTTAACGGTTAACCAAACTGCAGGTTTAGCAGGTGCAAGTTCACAAATTGTATTAAGGGGCTTCAACTCTCTGTCGCTCGACAACTCTCCCCTATTTGTAATTGATGGTATAGTGGCAGATAACCAAAGCATGCACGAAGGTGGTGGTGGTGCATCATTAGGATTAGCCGGCGACCCACCCAGTGCAGGAAGAGTAAACGATTACAGCAATCGAATTGGTGATATAAATCCCAATGATATTGAATCTGTAACCGTATTAAAAGGACCAGAAGCAACCGCATTGTATGGTAGCCAGGCAAGTAGTGGTGCCATTATTATTACAACTAAAAAATCAAAAGGCGATAAAAAACTGAGAGTTGCTTACGACAACAGTTTCCGTTTATCTAAGTACAACAGAATGCCCAGAACCCTGGATGTATATTCCGGCGGTAGCAATAATATACCAATAGCTCAGTTTACTGCATTTGGCCCCAGGTACACAGATGATGTAAAACTTTACAAGAATATCAACAATTTTTTTGAAACAGGATTTTCACAAACTCATAATCTGGCGTTGGATTTTGGCGGCAAAGTAAGTAGCTTCAGGCTTTCGGGTTCTTTTTTAAATTCAACTTCAGCTGTGCCTGATAATAAATACAATAGGTACAACATCAGACTTTCTAATTCAACAAAAATTGGAAAATTCATTAAGCTGGATCCTTCTATCAGTTATATTAGAACAGATAACAGTAAACCAATTCGTGGAGCTTCCGGTTATATGATGGCCTTGCTTACCTGGCCTGCATTTAATGACATAAGCGTTTGGGAAGATGACAATGGTTTAAAAATACCCATCTTCAGTTCGAACCCCAATGCCGATTTCGACAATCCGTTTTATAGTGTGTATAAAAACAGGAGTTTTGACGAAACCGACAGAATTTTTGCAACTTTGGGAGTTGACATTACTCCATTTGATTGGTTAACACTTAGCGGACGTTTTGGCTACGATACTTATGCTCAGGATGGTTATACTCGTTACGACTCAATGTCTTATTCACTTACCAGGGCACAAAAAGGTCAATTAACCAACTATTACAGAGATTTTTATGGTTACAACCATACCATCACAGCTACCGCCAAAAAGAACTTTGGCAAATTTTCAACCAGGTTAATGGTTGGTAATATGTGGCAGGATTATGAAACACAGCAATGGAGCGTAACCGGTACTAACTTAAGCGATGCCAATGGTAAAGATAGTAGCATTACTGACCCCGCTACAAGAGTGAGACTAAACAATAATACCTTAAAAGGATTGCCTAATTATAGTATTCGCAGGTCGGGAGCTTATTTTGGTGAAGCTTCAGTGGGCTATAACAATTTAATTTTCTTAACCTATTCGCATCGTTTTGAAGAATCTTCCATATTTCCAAAAAAGTTTAGAAAATATGATTACCCGGCTGGAAGTGTAAGCATAATCATGTCTGATTTGTTAGGTCTAAAATCAAACCTCATGAACTTTTGGAAGCTTAGAGGTTCATTGGCTAATACTGCCCGCTCAAGTGCTCCGTATGCCAATCAATCGGTATTTAATATCAACACCGGTAGTGGTGGTGGATACTATTATGGTTTCACCAACAGCAACCCATTACTTTCTCCCGAAGAGCAACAAACCTACGAGGTTGGTTCTGAGTTCAGGTTATTCAACAACAAATTGAATATTGACGCTACTTATTATAATACCACCAACGAAAATCTTATAGTGGAAAACTTTAGAGCAAGCTACGGAACAGGCTTTGTGTTGAATACATTAAATGTAGGCTCTAACAGAAATGAAGGTGTGGAAGTTGCCATCAATTTTGATGTAATAAAGAATAAAAACTTTAGTTGGAATACCCGTTTTAATTTTAATAAAATGTGGAACAGGGTATTGACCCTTCCTTCCAATGTTCCGGAATTTTACATTGCCGATACCTGGTTATATGGCAATGCCCGTGGCGGTTTGGTACGTGGCGGAGCTACCACTACCATTACTTCTTATGGATATAAAAGAAACGATGCCGGGCAAATATTAATTAACCCTACCACAGGCTTACCGGTTATAGATGCAAACTTTAAAGTAAGAGGTGATAGAAACCCCGACTTTACGCTTGGTTGGGTAAATACCATGAACCTGGGTAAAAGAGTTCGCTTAAGTTTCCTTTGGGATTTAAAAATGGGTGGCGATATATTTAATGCAACCGACGATTTCTTAACCGGATATGGACGTAGCTACAGAACCTACGATCGCTATGTACCAAGAGTGGTAAAAGGTGTGTTAGAGGATGGATTGCAAAATACCAGTACACCCACCGTAAATACCATTGCTGTAACACCGGCCTACAACAATAGCTATTATACCACAATGCCTGAAGAAGAATTTATTGAGAAAGACGTGAATTGGTTTAGATTAAGAGATGTATCTCTATATTACAGTTTTGGCAAGCCGGTTATGGACAAACTTAAGTTTGTAAAATCATTGAGTGCATTTGTTACCATTACCGACCCTGTATTATTTACTAATTACTCTGGCCCCGACCCACAATCAAGTGGCTTAAGTGCGGGTTCAAGAGGTGTTGGTGGCTTTGGTTTTGACTATGGTAATATTGGAGCACCATTAGGTTTAAATATAGGTTTAAAAGCTAAGTTTTAATCGTAAAAAAAAGAAAATAATGAAACATACATTTAAATACGGGGTCTTATTCATTTTCTTTGCGCTCGGATTATTTTCGTGCAGCAAGCAAATTGATGATGCCTATCAAAACCCCAATGCAGATACAAAAGTTCCTCCAGAAACATTGCTTCCACAAATAATAGCAAGTATGGCGGCAAATTATGCTGGCCATGGGCCTGCAAACGATGCCAGGTATATAGGTGCTTATGTTCAAAATTTTGCATTATGTAACCCCAACAGCAATTTTGATCAACAAGGCTATACCAATACCGATGTGGCGCAAAGTACCTGGCGTACCCATTACTATGATATTGGCCAAAATTGTATGAAGATGATTGAATGGGCAAAAGATGAACAAAAATGGGATTACGTAGGGGTTGGCCAGGCAATATTTGCATGGAGCTGGTTAACACTGGCCGATTATTATGGCGAAGTAATTGTAAAAGAAGCCTTCAATACAAATCTTATCACTTTTAAATTTGATACGCAGGAAGATGCTTATAACAAATCTAAAGAATATGCATTTGCTGCTTTAGAAAATTTAAACCGTACAGATGGTAATGTAAGCCAGGCAAATTTAGCATTGGGCGATGCCTACTTTTACAATGGCGATGTAAACAAATGGAAGAAATTTGTAAACAGTATGTTAGCACGCTATTACAATCATTTTTCTAATAAATCTTCTTATAAAGCCGACTCAGTAATTTTTTATGCAAATAATGGAATTACCAATAGTGCTGATGATGCAATGGTAAAATTTGCGGCCACAGCATTAAGTGCCACTAATAGTTTTTTTGGTCCGTTGAGAAACAACTTAACCGGAACCGGTGTTACCAGCCCTACTGCTATTCGTCAATCGGCATATATTGCCAATTTAATGAATGGAACCAATGCAGAGTTTTCTACTGTAGAGGATCCAAGAGCTTGGTATTTATTAAGAGGCAACACAGCCGGAACAATTAGAGGCGTTGAACAAAATGCAGGTCAAAATGCATTGGTTTCAACAGATAGGCCTGAAAACTTTTGGGGTCAGCCTCAAACATCAAGTACACCAAGCAATATAGCACCTACAGTAGAATCGGGTAGATACATTTTTAGAAATGCGGCACCATTTCCTGTAATCACTGCTGCTGAAGTTCATTTTATGAAAGCAGAAGCAGCTTTAAGAAAAGGAGATCGAACTACAGCTTTACAGGCATATAGAGATGGTATTAGCAACAACTTTGATATGCTTACTTCTACCTTTAATGTAAACATTCCGGTTGGTAAAGAAATTACAGAACCTGTAAAAACTACTTTCTTAAGTAATACTACTGTAGTACCAGCCACCGAAGCCGGATTAAATATGAGCAAAATAATGTTGCAAAAATTTATTGCCATGTATGCTTACGGAGCCTTGGAAACCTGGATGGATATGAGAAGATTCCATTATACCGATATAGATGCTGGAACGGGCAACCAGGTTTACAGAGACCTGGTAATACCAACCCTTTTTCCCGACAATGGAGGCAAAACAGTTCAACGCATGAGGCCAAGATTTAACTCGGAGTATGTGTGGAACAGGCTTGAGTTGGAAAGAATAGGAGCTACTACCAACGACTATCATGTAAAAGAATTATGGATTACTCAACCTTAATTTTCATCAAGTAAAAATATTATTATGAAGAATAAAATATTAGGATCAATTCTGCTTGTATCGGTTTTACTATCTGCCGGTTGCAGAAAAGATTTAAATAGAGACTATACCGGCGACTTCGACCTGGTACCGTCCAACTCGGCACAGTTAAAAGTAATTTATGCCAGCGCATATCCCACTAACCCATCTGTTCAAATTAAATTGGATGGCAAAAGAGTAAGTGGTTTAATTACCGGAAGAACACCATTCCCCGGTGGTGGTTTTAATACAACTGGGTCTAATTTCCCCGACTACTTATTGGTAAACAATGGAGCCAGGCAATTGAGTATTTCTATTCCTAAAAGAAATACGGAGACTGATTCTATTGTATTGTTTAATACCAACTTTAGTGTAGATGCCGGAAAAAAATATACCTTAAATGTGATGGATACCGGCGTTAACACAAAAAGCTTATTAGTAGTAGATACTATGCAGAACTACTCCAGGGCAATGGTTAAGTACCGCTTTGTAAACTTAATGCCAAATGTACCAAGCGTTGATTTATATTATGGAACAGTTTTAGTGGCAGCAGGTGTTGCTTATAACTCTCCCGGTGTTACCATAAGCATGCCAACACCGCCAACCACATTAGCCTGGGCAATTAGAGAAACCGGCTCGGCTACGAATTTGGCTACTTACAGCAGTGGTAATACCATTGTTGGCAGCAGAGTTTATACTGCCTTTGCAATGGGCTATAAAGGACAATCAAGCACTGCCCTTAGACCTTATATTTCATTTACTATAAATAAATAGCATCTGTATTTGTATAAAAATACAATAGGCTGTCTCAAAAGGGACAGCCTATTTCTTTATACGTTATATTGGTATCTATCCTTCGTTGTTTAACCCTGCAGCAAGAAACTCTCTATTCATACGGGCTATATTGCTTACCGAAATTCCTTTAGGGCATTCGGCTTCGCAGGCATAAGTGTTGGTACAGTTACCAAATCCTTCTTTATCCATTTGTGCTACCATGTTCAATACCCTGCTTTCTTTTTCGGGTTGGCCCTGTGGCAACAATGCCAATTGAGAAACCTTGGCACTCACAAATAACATGGCACTACCATTTTTACAAGCAGCCACGCAGGCACCGCAGCCTATACATGCCGCAGCATTAAAAGAAGTATCGGCATCTTTTTTATCTATTGGCAGGCAATTGGCATCTTGTGCATTGCCGGTGTTTACACTTATATATCCACCGGCCTGAATAATGCGGTCGAAGGCAGTACGGTCAACCATTAAATCTTTAATCACCGGAAAAGCCTTGCTCCTCCAGGGTTCCACCACAATGGTATCGCCATCTTTAAATGCACGCATGTGCAATTGGCAGGTGGTATTTTTTTCCCAGGGCCCATGCGGTTGCCCATCAATGTACATGCTGCAGGCACCACAAATTCCTTCCCTGCAATCGTGGTCAAAAGTAATAGGCTCCACTCCTTCTGCAATCAATTTTTCGTTTAATACATCAAACATTTCTAAAAAGCTCATTTCCGAAGAAATGTCTTTTACCTGGAAGGTTTCAAAACGGCCTTTGGCTTCGCTGTTTTTTTGTTTCCACACTTTTAGTGTGAGATTCATATTGTAGTGCTCCATAAAATATTATTCTCTTTTAATTATCAGATTGTTTTTATAAAAACAATCTTTATTTATACGACCGTTGTGTT
>DEHT01000079.1 GCA_002352045.1 Chitinophagaceae bacterium UBA2793
CAGGGCTTGCTGCTGTGCTGGAATTTTATAACGTCCAGCCCGGAACTGCAGCCCAATAGAATTACTGATGATGAAGATAAAAACTAAAAGCTAAATAGATATTCGTCAGCCGGAACTTAAGATGCCATGTTGCTGAAGCTGATGTTACAAGGTCATGCCCCAATAACGCCAAACCCAATGTTACCTGCATAGCCTTCGTCGCACCCAATAGAAAGGATATAGAAATTTGTAAAGCAATTTCAGTCTGTAAAATGTGTCTGCCCGAAGATTGTTACTAAGTTGAAGTATGTTTGATGGATTCTATTTCAACTTTATAGCTACTCCAATATTTGCAGCCACTGTCACTTTGGGTAGCAGAGTTAAATTTGCTTCGCCTATTACAGCAATTTTCTTTGCTGCAAAATACCGTAGTCCGATAATACTTCGGAAACCAAACGGAGATGGTGCTACAAAATTATCAGCATCATTGCCGTTATTGTCTTTGTAGCTTCCATCCCAAATGTTAAGTCCGACTGTGCCTTTAATATAGGGGTCTAATTTGTCAGTAGTGTATAGGTGGTAGTAAGTTGAGAAACCAATTTGGTATTGTTTGATGCTGCCAGTTACCGATGTACTACCCGATTTGTAAGTTTTGGTCGCACTTGCATGAAGTAATGAAATACCTAAACCAACATTATCTTTAATGAAGTATTCATAATCAATCATAAACGGGCCGGCAGATTTCTTAGCGGTTGTAGTTAAAAATAATGAAGCAAACCCACCAAAATTTAAAAAATTAGAAACATTATTAGGTGTACCTATTGTAAAACTTAATAACTGCGATTTCTTTTGCAAAGCTGGGATGCCTGTAAATTGTTTTTTAGGTTTTACTGCTTCTAATATTTCTCTAACCTGTGCGTTGGATGCTGTAACTTTTAAAAGGAATAGACTAAGTAGAATTTTTTTATACATAAGCAGTGTTGTGATTTTATTGATATTGCTGACGGCTATAAAATTGCTGTAAGTTTTTTATTTTATCAGGCTGGCTTTCCATCAATTCGGTAATAGTTTTTCGCAATGCACTATTATCCTGAATTTCCTGAAGCAGATGGTGGTTATTTTCCAGTATTTCTTTTTCAAGGTTAGTAACCTCTTTTCTTAGATTATTCACTTTCTCTTTCCGTAATGCCCATGCAATAAGAAATGAGAGTATGTTAGAGCCTGCAAACACAAGCAATAGTTCAGAAAAAGAAAAATTTTCCATAATAATTTTAAAATAGGAGAGGATGGATTTTATCCACCCTCTCCATATATTAATCATACTTGAACAAAAAAGCTAAAAAACTATTTAAAAATTATTTTGCTTAAAGTTGTTTCACTATAATAGGTACTAATTATTTTTATAACATATACACCACTCGCAAGGCCATTTCTTTGTATCGTAACTAACTGGCCGGGCTGGCCTTTTTTTACAGTTAATGAATTTACAACCCTTCCTGCGACATCAACCAACTGAAGGTTGTAATCACCTTTAGCATTTTTGCCTAATTCGGCATTGATAAAATCACTGGCGGGGTTAGGGTATATCATTATTTTATTTTTGCCCCCATCTGTTCTTATTACCACTATATTGCTGTATTTAAAATTGCCATCAATATCAATCATTTTAAGACGGTAATAATAGATTGAACCGGAAGTTAGATTTATATCTGCAAAATTGTAGAGGTCATTACCCGATAAGGCTACATTTCCAATTGTACTAAAATTTCTGCCGTCTGTGCTTCTCTCAATTTCAAAATGAGAAAAAGCAGATTGACTTTCTACTTTCCAACTTAATTTTACAGCATTATTATTGTATTCACCGCTAAAGAAACTTAATATAACAGGTAATGTACATGACATAGACATATTCATTTGAATAGTATCATTACATCCCGGATATAATTGTTTAATTGCATAATAAATACCTGTTGCAGTTGCATTTGTTACAGAAGTCCAACTGCTGTTATAATATTGGTTGTATCCCGGTCTGAAGGGCAAAATATTTGAAAGAGGGTATGGGGAGCATGCAGTAATGGAAGTATCTGCAGGTGGTGTGCATGGTGGAACATTTACTACAAGGGTTGTTGGGCCAATTGCCGGGCATCCATACTGGTCTAAACCGGTTGGGCTGCTGTAAGTGCTACGGCTGGCACCAGATATGTTTCCAACAAATGTTACGAAAGCTTTATTTACAATATTGGAATTACAATGAAAAATCTGGCAGTCTTTAGTTACTGTAACTTTAAATTCCATAGTAGTAAGGCTGTCTGTTGCAGCCGTAATGCCCATAGCGCCACCGGTAGTAGCATTAGCGCCGGCGCCTAATCTGAATTTTACAAAATTAACACCACCGGATAAAGCAAATTCAGCCTGGTCGTCACCAGCCCCGTCAGTTTTAATACCTGCATTTGCGCCGGTATTTATTTTTAAAGAACCGGGTACATAATCCATTGCTCCATATAAGCTATCATGTAAAATTACATTGATAGCAGGGTCATTCCCTTTGTTAACCACCTTTAAGTCAAATTTCAAGGTATCTCCCAGTTCAACTAATCCGCCATTTATATCCAAAACTTCTTTAGTTATTTCTATATTAGGCTCAAAAACATCTATGGCTGTTGAAATCATAAATGGGGCATATACATCGCCGGAGGATGTCATTCTTATTGTTGCTGACGTTGCACTGTTGAGTAAATAATTATATGTTGTATTATCAGGAACAAAAATATCTTCATCAATGCCTAAAGTATTTGGATAAGTTGGGTTACGGGTAATTTCTGCTGTATTGTTATTAATCGTGCTGTTAAATGCATTGTTATTGGGGTTCTTTGTGTCAAATACAGAAAGAAAACCAAAACCCGGGTTACCGTTAAATTTCAAACTATCTCCCAATGTACCTCTGTCCCCTTCCAAAGAAAACACCCCCAATTTTAAATTAACAGGAGCCGGAGATGGCGGAGTAAAGAAACCAGAAATTGGAATGTTTTGTGGATTTGCAGCATTAATTGCTGAAATACCTCTGAATATGGTTAGGTTACGTAATGGTAATGTTGGGTCACTATAAATTACAACCAATGCCCAACCGCCACAAAGGCCAGTTGCCCCTGTTTGTGTTACTTGGTTTGCTAACCAATATGTACCTGTTCCCCCTTGTCTTACTAAATTGGTTACATCTTTATAACAATAATAACCATTAAAAGGAATTGCCGCATCAGTAAGTATATCAGCTTTTAATCCGGTGTAACCACCAATGGGAGTTTTAAAATAAACAGAATCTCTTTTAGCATAGTTTGTTGTTCCGGTTGTAATAGTTCCACCCCAAAATAGTACAGCGTAAATTACTCCGCAACCACCAGTTGTGCCCAAAGTTAAATAAGCATTGGTGCGGCTGAAACGGGGAACCGGGTCGGTGGCATCAGCAATATTATTGTAAATCATGGTAAAACCATTGTTATTGAAATTATTGCCACCGCCATTACCGGTTGGTGATACCGCTGTCCGGCCAGTATTGCAAAGTGCCCCACCATTACAGGTTAATGTGGTATTACCCGTAAAAGTAATATCGCCTCTCTGTGTAACCTGTTTCAAAATTGTAAAAGGTGTTATAGATTGGGCATGTAGAAAGTTACTGCCAAAAACTAAGGCAATAATAAAAAGTAACTGTTTTATAAAATTATTCATGGTATTGGTTTTGTTAAGAAAACAACTGGGGTAAAGCTACTACCCATAATTATTATATTTTAGATTTTAGCCGAAACGGGAATTTTGCAAGTTGAAAGCCGTCAACCGGGTCTTCAAAGTGAGTTATCACAACAGAGAAATGCAGAGGGGCTGAAATTCTCGAAAACGAATTTTCTTGATTTTCAAGAATTTGAAATGGGGGGGGGGGGGTAAAAAATTTTTCATTTTAAAATTTTGGTTTTGTAAACTGTCTATTAAGGTGTTAGTCGTACTTAAAGACAATTTAGTTGCAAAGAAACGATTTTTTTTGAGTTTTAGTTTGTCCGATTGATTTATTTTCTGTAATAATTTTTGCTGTTTCTTGTCAGGTCGATATGCAAACGTTTGCTGTATTTTGTCTGCCCATTATTAGTACTGTCGCTGAATAGGCTTGCAGGTAAC
>DEHT01000053.1 GCA_002352045.1 Chitinophagaceae bacterium UBA2793
AAAAGGCAAAGTGGTGGATGAAATTGAAAAGGGATATACATTGAATGGTAAACAAATTCGCTTTGCAAAAGTAGTAGTAGGAAAGTAAGTAAAACAGGCACATAAAATTCCCTCTCGTATAACAACAAACAATGACAAAAAGAGATTATTACGAAATATTAAATGTTTCTAAAACATCCACAGCCGAAGAAATAAAAAAAGCTTATCGCAAGGTGGCAATGCAATTCCATCCGGATAGAAACCCTGGCGATAAGGCCGCTGAAGAAAAGTTTAAAGAAGCTGCGGAGGCATACGAGGTATTAAATGATGCTGATAAAAGAGCACAGTACGACCGTTTTGGTCATAATGCTTTTTCGCAAGGACGTGGTGGAGCAGGTGGGTTTAGTGGTGGAGGAATGAATATGGATGATATCTTCAGCCAGTTTGGAGATATTTTTGGCGACGATGCATTTGGCGGTTTCTTTGGCGGCGGCGGCAGAAGATCATCAACCGGTAGAAGCCATGGTGCCAGGGGAACCAATTTAAGGGTTAAACTTAAATTGAACTTTGAAGAAATTGCAAAGGGTGCATCCAAAACCATCAAGGTAAAAAAGTATGTAAAATGTACTACCTGTAGTGGTTCAGGAGCAAAAGATAAAAATAGCGTGCAAACCTGTACCGGCTGTGGTGGCAGTGGCCAGGTGAGAAGAGTGCAAAATACTTTTTTGGGTCAAATGCAAACTGTTACTACCTGCCCAACCTGTAATGGTGAAGGAACTACCGTAACGGCAAAGTGTACCAGTTGTAAAGGCGAGGGTAGAGTTTATGGTGAAGAAACGGTAACCATTGATATTCCGGCCGGCGTGCAGGAAGGTATGCAACTAAGTATGAGTGGTAAGGGCAATGCAGGAGAACGAGGTGGTTCACCGGGCGATTTAATTATTTTAATTGAAGAAGAAGCCCACCCACAATTACAAAGGGATGGATTGAATGTGGCATACGAATTATTTATTTCTTTCCCCGATGCTGTGTTTGGTACCCAAATAGAAGTGCCTACCATTGATGGAAGAGCAAAAATAAAAATTCCACCAGGTACACAAAGTGGTAAAATTTTCCGTCTTAAAGGGAAAGGTTTTCCCCAGGTAAATGGTTACGAAAAAGGCGACCAGTTAATACATGTAAATGTGTGGACGCCGCAGCATGTAAGTAACGAGGAAAAAGATGCATTGGAAAAAATGCAGCAATCGCAAAACTTTGAACCCAAGCCCGAAAAAAATGGAAAATCATTTTTTGATAAAGTGAGGGAAATGTTTGGATAAAAGAAATGATTATAGTTTTAAAAGCCGCTTCATTGCGGCTTTTTTATTTTCTTTGAGGCTCTGAAAATTCGGTAGTATTTTTGGAGAAAATTAATATTAAACATTTTNNTTTACTGCTTGCAAAGAAGATGAAAACGAAATTACCGGAACGGCAAAAGTTTCAATAACTCATGCTGCTTTAAATGCTGCAGCAATTGATTTGTTTGTGGATGAAAATAAGATAACTGAAACACCCATTGCGTATTCAAATACTTCGGGCATTGCCGGAAATCCATATTTGGAAATGAATGCAGGTATTCGCTCTGTAAAACTTTTTTCCGGAGCAGTTACCAATCCTGTGGTAGAAGGGAACCTGGTGATTTCGGCAGGGCAGCATTACAGCATTTTTACTTACGATACCTTGGATGCTTTTAATCATTTAAAATCGATGATTGTTTCGGATAATCTTGCAGTGCCAACATTGGGCAAAGCCAAATTCAGGTTTTTTAATTTATCGCCCGACTCAAAATATTTAAACCTCCAAATTGCAAGAACCGGCGATACCACCAGGCGAAATGGAATTGCGTATGTAGGCAATACGCCGGGCAGTACTGCCTTAGCAGCTTTTTCTGAAATTAATACAGGGCTTTTTAGCTTAACACTTAGGCAAACAGATTCAAGTTTTAATTTAATAACCGACCAATCCATTAGTTTCCAGGATGGGAAAATTTACAGTATTTACGTAAGAGGAAAAATAAAAAACGGCATAGGAACTACGCAGGGCTTTAATATTTCTACTATTCAGCATAATTGATTTGTGTGAAGATTGGGCTAATGAAAAGTTGAACGCTTGAACAATAAAAAATGTTACAGAAACTACATATTCGCAATTACGCCATCATTCAGAATTTGGAAATTACGTTTTCCAAAAATCTCAATATTATAACAGGTGAAACAGGTGCCGGTAAAAGTATTTTAATAGGTGCCCTTAATCTTATTTTGGGCGAAAGAGCAGATAGCGCAGTATTGCAGGATAAGGAGCAAAAATGTATTGTAGAGGCAATGTTTTCAACAGTGGGTAATAGTGCAGTACAGCAGTTTGTAAGCAAATATGATTTAGATGGAATTGATGAAATTTTTGTTAGAAGAGAAATAGCAGCCAACGGTAAGTCGAGAAGTTTTATTAATGATACACCCGTAAATTTATCGCAGTTAAAAGAATTGGCTATTCACCTGGTTGACCTTCATCAACAGTTTGATACATTAAGCCTGGGTGAAGAAACATTTCAAAGAAATGTGTTGGATGCTTTGGCAGAAAATGCATTGCTATTACATAATTTACAGGAACTTTTTGGGAAATACAGCGCCAGCAACAAAGAATTAGAAGCGTTGCAATTGCAACAAACCAATGCAAACAAAGAAGCCGACTACCACCGATTTTTGTTTGAAGAATTAGAAACCTTATCGTTAAAGGAAGGCGAGTTAGAGCAATTGGATGCAGAACTAAAACTTTTATCCAATGCCGAAAATATAAAACAACATATTGGAGGCGTGTACTTTGAACTTGCCGAAAGTGAGCAGCCTGTATTATTGCAATTGAAATCGTTGCAACAAAAGTTATATTCTTTGAATGAGTATCATCCCGGTATTGCAGATTTGAATCAACGAATAAACAGCAGTTTGCTGGAACTACAGGATATTGCAGATGAGCTGGAACACATCAATAATTCAATACTGTATGATGCCGAAAGAATCCAAATTGTAAACGACCGCTTATCGGCCGGATATAAATTATTAAAGAAACATAATGTAACTACTACTGCAGAACTTTTGAATGTTCAGCAAGAATTGAGCAACAAGCTGGAAGCACTGGTGAATATGAGCAGTGATATTGATAGATTACAACAACTGGCCAACAAATATTATGACGAAGCCTTAGGCATCGCAAAAAAAATATCAACTAACAGGAGTTCCCAGGTAAAATCATTTGTTCAAAATACCGATGCACTGCTTTCTCAAGTTGGTATGCCCAATGCACATATCCGGGTGAAAATAGAAAATGCAAATTTGAGTGCTACAGGAGTAGATGCTATTTCATTTTT
>DEHT01000075.1 GCA_002352045.1 Chitinophagaceae bacterium UBA2793
ATAACCAATGGGTTTATCATTAACTCTGGGGGGGCTTTTGGAAGTTCTGTAAATCTTAAAATTCAGCAGGGAGGAACATTTCATTGCAAACACCAAGCTACCACAGCAAGTATTTATATTTATGAGAGCGGTACTTTGAGAATAACAGAAAACTTAACAAATACTGGAGATTTTGAAATATTAGATGGCGGTACCGCATTATTAGATATTAATGAAACAAATGCTAATAATTATTTACCTACCAATGCGTATCCAATTTGGAACGGAACTGAAAAGTTTCATCCCAACTCAAATTTTATAATAAAACAATGGGGTGTTAATGCCTCAAACAGTTTACACAGACCTTTGTTTAATGGATCAAATATTTTCACAAATATATATAGTGGATATACTGCCGCTTTTGGAAATCTGGAGATAGATTTATCAGGCTCAGATGAGGCCAATAGTTTCTTTTTATTAAGTGGGGGAGTAAATGCAAATCTTGCTCATGGAAATATTTTATTTAAAAACCCAAATAACGCTGGTAATAATATAGCTGTTTTGGGAACAGGTGTATCAACCTCAGGTATTGGTGGTAATTTTATTGTTGATGACCTTTATTCTCCAACTCGGTTAGTGATTTTTGCAAATTCCGGCGATCTAACTTTTACCGTGGGTAAAAATATGCAGGTAGATGGAGCTACCGCTNNGCTACCTTATCTGCAAGTGTTTCAAATAACGTAAATGTTACTATTAAAGACAGCTTAATTATCACTGCAAGCGCTGCCGTTTATTTAGGTAATTCGTTGGGCGCAAATAATAATTTAAACTTGAATCTCGAAGGAGACCTTACCGTTGTTGGTTCCGGCTTATTGCGGAGCAACACAACCGGTACTAACTTTAATTTCTCAAAAACAGGGGGCGATGGTTTATCACCTGCTACAACGCAAACTATAGATATTGCCTCTACAAGTAGTAATGAAAACAGGGATATTAATTTTAATGTAAAAAACGGTTCTTATGTTCAACTAGCCAACAGAGACTTTGAATTAGGTACAAATAGTAAACTTACCGTAGAAGGCGGGGGTACTTTNNAATCCGTTAAATGTTGCAGTTTCCGGCAGCCAAACTGGTCAGGCATTTGCTGCCAATGCAGGCAGTACGCTAAAAATATCGTCTGATAAAGGTCTTTATGGAAATTATATAACTGCTGAGTTTCCTACAGTGACACAAACTACCGGTAACCTTAGAATTCCTAAAACCGGAAGAACCATCACAAAACCTTCAACTTTCCATTACATAGGTAAGGTTGATCAGGAAACCGGAGATGCTCCCAATGCAAACAATTTCGGTACTGGTACTTATTCAACCAGTGCCGATGCTAATGTAATTATCTGCGATTTGGCAGACAATACTAAAAAGCTCAACCTGTCTCTTTCTGTTGGGGTTACTAATGGAGTGGGTGCCAGTGCAACCGGCGGAAAATTAGATGTTCGCAAGGGGCAGTTTATTGAATCTGTATCGGCGTATATGTTTGGCGCTGCAGTTCCCGGCAATTCTGGAACACTTTATATGTCTCCCGGAACTTTGTATAAGGTTTTTAGAGGCTCTGCAGATACAGCAACTGCAAAGAATGACCCTATACCCCGGATGGCAGGTATTGCCTTCCCTTATAATTTGCAGGCGGGCGTAAACTATAGCGATAATCCGGTTATTGAGTTGGCAGGTAATAGCAGCAATTTTCAGTATTTAAGAGGGGCACGCAATTACAGAAATCTTACTTTTTCGGGCGGTGGTGCTAAATACATTACTTCTGCGGTTAGCTACTCTGACCCCACAGATTATGGTGTAGCAGGTATTGTAAACATTAAGGACGATAATACCGTATTAGATACTTATGAAAGAACCTTTGGCAATGCATCTTCTACCAATGCAACTTCGCACCCTTTTGCTACCATGCTTACCATGAGCGATAATAGCCGGTATAGAATGAAAGGCACATCTGGCAAGCCAGATATGGATAGTACTTATTCTTTAACGGCCGGTACGGTGGAGTTTTATAATTCCGGCACTTCCGGTTATGAAACCGTGAGAGGAACCTGGGGCAATGGTAAAGATATAGTTTACAACAAAATTGAAATTACCGGCGATAAAGTAATGCAGGGGGCCGGCAATGTTACGCTTGGCAATGCAGGCAGTTTTATGGTAATGAGCACCGGAAATTATTTAAGCAGTTCTGGCGCTGCTATTGTAGGGCCAACATTTAATAACCAAAGCCTAAGTATTAATACAGGCGGAGTGTTTAGAACGGCCAATATACCGGGCTTTTATGGCCCTGCAGGTATTTTTCCGGCGCCATCGCCATCAGTAAGAGATGATATTGAAACCATTCATTTGCAACCCGGCTCCACCGTTGGGTATGTAAGAGAATCTGCAGTATTCCCCTCATCGGCGGCCGATGGCCATCAAACCATCACCCATGCCGGACCCTTAAACATGGCTTATCAAAACTTGCTTATTTCCGGCGATGGCGACAAAACGGCTCCTGCAGGGTTACCCATTCCTCAACCGGCATTGAGCATACGAGACAGCCTCATAAAAAATGCTACATCTATCTTCAGGCATAATAATGGTACAGTTGCTTTTGTGGGTACTGCCGCCCAAATTTTTCTTAATAAAAGCAGCAACCAGGATATGCTTTTTTACGATGTGGTTAATAATAATATTACTGCGGGTGGGCTTACCATAAATAAAGATGCTTTGGCAAAAGATATGGCCATTGCCAACAAATTGGAGCTAAGCAATAACTCCAAATTAAAACTGAATACGGCCGATATAAGGTTGGTTTCTACTAATACCCGTACAGCATACGTTGCAGAAATTGCTGCCGGTGCTGCTAATGCCGATATAATTCAATATAATAATGGCAGGTTTATAGTAGAACGACGCATAATGTATGTAAAAAATTGGAACCTGATTGCAGGGCCGGTTTGGTCAGAAACGGCAACCGATATATCTATAAAAAACACCTGGCAGGGTGATGCTACCACACCGCCTAAATTTGGCACATTGGTAACTGGGCCAATGCATCCTGCAAATGGCTTAGATAAATTTTCAACTGGTTACTCCGTAAAATGGTGGGCACCTGCAACACTTGCTACTCCCAACTGGAATATGGTAGGTTTAAACAATACAGGGCTTGCAACCGACCAGGTGGCTGTAAATAATCCTTATGGCTTTTTTGTATATGCCCGTGGTGACAGGAATGATAATACCATGCCTCCGCAATTACTCGGCGATTCAACTACTTTAACTGCAAGGGGTAAATTATTTATTGGGATTAACGATGTAATTGCAGCTTCTCGGCCGGCTTCTGTTACAGCAACATCTACAGCTACGAGCGGTTTCTTTATGTCTGTTGCTAATCCTTTTGCCTCACCCATTAGCTTTAGTAAAGTAAGATTAAATGCAGGTACACTAAATTATAAAAATGGTTACAGCGTTTGGGATCCTACGGAAACAGGTAACTATGGGGTGGGGCAATATCAATATATACTTGGTTCGGGGTTAGCAACTCCTGGTGTGGGTCTTTATCTTCCAAGGCCAATGGGTTACAATGCCATTCAGAGTGGGCAAGCCTTTATGGTAGAAGCGAATGGCACTGGTTCTATGGCAGTAAATTTTGATGAAGAAGATAAAATTGTAGATGGCACTACGCCTTCACTTAACCGCAACCCTGCTGATTTAGTTTTAATGAGTACCATGTTGCACAATGCTGCAAATAACAAAGTGGCTGACGGTAACAGAGTGCTTTATGATGCTGAAAGCAGTAATGGCTTAGATGAGAATGACGCAACCAAAATACTTAATGGTGGTGAAAACTTTGGCATCCGCAGCAATGGAATAAATATGATAGTTGAAGGCCGCAAACCCATTGTAGAAACCGATACTATTTTTTATCAAATGAGCAACCTGCGTACGCAGGCATACAAANNCGCAATTTAAATACCAACGGATTAATTGCCGAGTTGATAGATGGTTATTTGCATTCCCGAACACCTGTAAGCCTAACCGATAGTACCTGGTACACATTTTCAACCAATGCTGATGCGGCAAGTAAGGCAGCCAATAGATTTATGCTGGTGTTCCGCTCACCCGGAGGGCCGGTACCGGTAACCTTTGTAAGCATTGCCGCACAGCGGCAGCCCGACAGAAGTATTAAAATAAACTGGGAAGTGGCCAACGAAATCAATATTGAAAAATATGAAGTTCAACGAAGTGCCGATGGCCAAAACTTTACAGGCATTTTGCAAAGTGATGCCACTAACAGCCGCCAATACACTAAAACCGATTTAAGCCCATTGGCTGCCGATAATTTCTATCGCATAAAAGCTTTTGGTTTGGCAGGTGATATTACGTATAGCCCCATTGTAAAAGTAGCTCCGGAAAAAATAGCATCTTTGATAACGGTACAGCCTAATCCGGTAAAAGATAAGCAACTTAATATTCGCTTTGTGGGCCAGCAGGCAGGTGTTTACAAATTGCAATTGAATAATGCATTAGGGCAATTGCTGCATCAATCATTTATTAATGTAAATACAGGCAATGAAATAAAATCAATTCAACTTTCTAAAGATATACCGGTAGCCAATTACCAGTTGAGTATTAGGGACAAAAACGGTAAAGTAATAGCAGCAGAAAACATTTTAATACAGTAATAAAATATTTTTCTTTAAGGGCTGCAGCTACGGTTGCGGCCCTTTTTTGTTTTGAACTAATTCTACTATTCAATATTTCCTCATTTTAACTGTATGCTTTGATGTAGGAAATAGCAAACGGAACTTTCGCTATATTTGTAGCATGAATGAATTGACTATTATAAAATCATTACTTTCTCAGCTCAAGCCCGAACTGATAGGTAAGTATTTTGTCAATTCAATAGGCTTATTTGGGTCAGTTGTAAGAGATGATTTTACTACATCAAGCGATGTAGATATTGTAGTTGACTTTAGCAAGCCAATAGGAATAGAATTTATTGACCTTGCAGATTTTCTTGAAAGCAAACTTCATAAGAAAGTCGACTTGGTCTCAAAAAATGGAATCAAAGAAAAATATTTCCATCAGATAGAATCAGAAATTGTTTATGTCTAAACGTGAACCTCACCTTCTTGTTGAAGACATATTAGATAGTACCCGTAAAATCCTGGAGTATATGAACGACTCCACATTTGAAGAATTTTCGAAAGACAGTAAAACAATGGATGCTGTAATTAGAAATTTTGAAATTATTGGAGAAGCATCTAATCGTTTGCCATCAGATTTTAAAGACGAACTCCAACTGTTGACTGGCATCGTTTAAGAGGCTTCCGAAATAGAATTGTTCATGACTATTTTGGGATAGACTATTCAATTGTTTGGGAGATCAAAGAATCATACCTTCCTTCACTTATAAATTCTTTGAAAACCCTCTAAGCTACTTCCTACAACATCATATTGGCAATAATGGGGCTGACAGTTATACACTCAATATTTGTGCTTCTTTTGAGCATTTTTGCAAATGTTGGACTGTGGTATTTCAAATACCCCATCATCGCCAATATGTAAACCGATGTGCGTAAAATAGTTTATACCCAATTTATATACTAAACTTTTTATTGTGGATAACTAAAGCCTCCAGTTTAAAAGAATCAGTATTTTTACAGCTGCCTAAATTATCAATCGGTAACCCTTTTTAAAACTTTCCCTCATTTCTTTCCTTTGATTGAACAAAATAAAATCATTGCCCAAATTAGTTTTATTGCTATAAATGATTATGAAAAAATTGAAAACGATGAAGCATTTTTTTAGTTTTTTAATGTGTAATAAATACATATTTATTTTATTCTCTTTTCTTTCAATTGAAAGTTTGCAAGCACAGCCAACTGTGCTATATACTTCATTAACCGCAACTACACCGTCTCCCAATAATAACCGTTTCAATTTGATGGATATAGGAAGTTTTAGGCAGGCTAGATTTCAATCAAATCAATCTGGTACTTCGGGAACTTTTAGTTGGGCGTTTCATAGCGGTACCGATTTAGCGCCTAATTATAATCCTTGTTGGCGGGCAAACGGTAGCGGGCAAACGCTTTTTGTAAATGGGTTTGTTCCTGCCGGGTATAATAATGGTGCATATTATTTTGCTACCTCCGGCGGTAACGATGGATTGCTTCCTGCAATAAGCTCGGGTAACTATTATACATTTAATGTGGCTGAGAATACTTCATTGAGTAACAATATGCAGCTTTTGGAAACCGCTTTTCAACCAGTTTCTATTTCGGCTGTTAGTGGTACTGCAACTGCTTGCAGCAACCTAACAGTAAGCATTACCACTTCTGCTGCGCCTGCATCGGGCGAGTATCTTTATGTGAGGTATTCTTTAGATTCGTATGCCAGTTCTCAAATAATTACTGCTACAGGAAGTGGTACTGCATGGTTGGCAACTATTCCCTGGCAAAGCAGTGCAGTTTCCTATTATGTTTACTCAAGTAATAAAACAAAGGCTGCAATTGATGCCGATGTGTTAAGCTATGGACAGCAGGTTCATGATTTAAGCACTTTAAATTTAGCGGCAGGTGGGGTTTGGAATCCCGGGCCATCTCCATCGGGCTTTTGGATTGGCGGTGCAGCCGGAGACTGGCATACGGCAGCCAATTGGTGCGGAGGTGTACCAAATGGCGTAACAAATGTAGTGATACCAAACGGCACAACGGTGAGCATTACAACAATGGATGCAAATGCCAATAGCATCAGCATTGAAGCGGGTGGAAACTTAACAGTTACAGGTATCAATAATATTAATATAACTTCTGGCGGTTCTTTTAATAATAACGGTACATATAATGCTGCTCCCATCGGGGCTGTAATTTTTAATGGAGGAGCAACTGTAACGGGCAATTGCATTTTTAATCATGTTGAAATTTCTGGCAGTGGCGGAGTAGATTTTGGAACATCATCAAATATCAGCACAAATGGTACGCTCACTTTAAGCGATGCTGATGCAACGGTAACTGGTAATGGCCCCACCTACGATTGTAGTGCAACCCTCATATACAATTCGGGCGGCATTCAAAAAAGAACCGGGGAATGGTCTTCTGCATCTGCTGGCACTGGCTTTCCGGGCAATGTTTTGCTTACCAATAATACCTCATTAAATTATCCAAATGGTTCTATAGCGTCCAGGGGAATTTGCGCTAATCTAACGGTAGATGCAGGCGCTAATTTATACATGGATTTTGGCATAAATGATCCTACGGGTCCACTATTAGTTGGTGGAAATGTATTGCTGAATGGTAGCCTAACTTTAAGTGATGCTACCGGCGGCGATTTAAAAATTGCCGGTAACTGGGAACGTGGAATAGCAGGAAGTTTAAATGCTAAAGGCAGAGCAGTTTATTTTATAGGCAGCGGTTCGCAAACTATTAAACGCAGCGGTGGCGGATTAGAAAATGCATTTAGTGTTCTTATTCAAGATAAACCTTCAGGTACTTTGTTTTTGAGCGATATACCTGAAGCAACCAATGTTTCTTTGTCTTCAACCGGTGAATCATTACAACTGTTAAATAACGGTGTGCTTGATCTAAATGGGCAAACGCTTATACTAAACGGTTCGGGTACCCGAAATATTAAAACAAAAGGAGCACAACGTCAAATTCAGGGTAAGGATGGAAGCATTATAGATGTTTTGGGAAATACTATTGTATCAAGTGAGTCGTCCGGTTTGTTACTTACAGGTAATAATGTAATGTGGAGAATAAGCAATGCCTTTATCAATTTTGGAAGTTTGCTTACAACAATTAATGGAACGCTTCAGTTGGATGCAGGTAGCTTTGTAGATTTAAATGCTCCTTTTTATGGAACTGCTTCATTGTTGAATTATAACAATGGCGGTAATTATGACAGAAGGGTAGAGTGGAGTGGCATCACCGCCGGTACTGTTGGCTATCCAAATAATGTACTTGTAACCAATAATACAAACCTGTATGCAGGTGGTATTATTTCTCCAATAGATTTTCGCAATGTAAGTTTTGAAGCTGTAAAAGATATTGAAATAAGAAGTGGATCATCCATCCATATGGAAGTGCCGGGTAATGGCATGGTAAAATCTTTAAAGGCCGGAAGGGATTTAACAATTGCCGGAAGTCTTATTTGCTCTAATAACATTGGCTCGGATGTATATGTAGGCCGGCATTGGAATCGCACCGGAACTTTTTCGCACAACAACCGGGCTGTTTTTTTTGATGGCGCCGATAATGCAACGCTTACTGCTACCGGCGGAGAAACATTTGCTTATATTTTTTTAGACAAAGTCAATGCTTCAAATGAATTGTTGTTAATGGATACTATGAGGGTAATCAATCGGCTTGCTTTACAAAAAGGTACATTAAACCTTGCTCAAAAAGATGTGTTATTGTTAAGCAGTTATACCAATACAGCACAGGTAAGTGCAATAGGTACCGATGCATCTATCGATTATTCCAATAGTGGCCGTTTTGTAGTTCAACGTTACATCAATAATGTAGGCAATTGGAATCTAATTGCATCTCCCACAGCAACACTCAGCGCTATAGATCGTGCAGAAACCATAGCCGAAAGCTGGCAAGAAGGAACGCCTGGCGGTAATTATACTTCTACTGGCTATGGTACAAGAGTAACCGGCCCTGGAGCTAATTCTTTGCCATTTGCTTCTGGTGGAAACGGCTTGGATCACAATTCAATTGGTTATTCTGTAAAATGGTGGAATGGCAATACCAATGCATTTAATATGACTCAGTTCACCAATGACCCCGATGAAGATTCATTGGTAAACCGCAACACCGGCTATTTTTTATTTGCAAGAGGCGATAGAAGTATTGGTATTGGTGGCACCGGTAGCCCAACTGTTTTAAGAAGCCGTGGTAAAATCTATATTGGTAATGCAGGGAGTGGTATTACACCTCCTTTGATTTCTTACACATCATTACCAGCCGGAAGATTTATTTCTGTTGCCAATCCATTTGCATCGGCAATAAATGTAGCAAGCCTTACAACTACCGGGTTGAAAAATGAGTTTCATGTTTGGGATCCTACTATTCCGGGTAATTATGGAGTGGGCAATTATCGTACATTTAGTTCCACCGGAGCATGGATACCAACACCCACGCCGGTTTATCCTTCACCTTATGCAGGATTTACTACCTATAATCAAATTCAAAGCGGTCAGGCATTTATGATGGAGAAGGATGCTTTTGGTGGCAATGCAACCGTTAGTTTTAAAGAAGCTGATAAAACTATTGGTTTTGTAACATTTACCCGTGATCCCCAATATGTAGTTATGATGAGTACCATGCTGCATACAGCAAATAATTATGTAGTGGATGGAAACAGGGTAGCTTACGATGCAGCATATAGCGATACACTGGGCAATGAAGATGCCAGAAAGTTGTTGAATGGTGGTGAAAATTTTGGAATTAAATTAGGTAACGAGCAAATAATTATTGAAGGCCGCAAACCCATTGTAGAAACCGATACTATTTTTTATCAAATGAGCAACCTGCGTACGCAGGCATATAAACTAAGTTTTGAACCCCGAAATTTAAATACCAACGGATTAATTGCCGAGTTGATAGATGGTTATTTGCATACCCGCACCCCGGTAAGCTTAACCGATAGTACCTGGTACTCATTTACAACCAATGCCGATGCTGCCAGCAAAGCAGCTAATAGATTTATGCTGGTGTTCCGTTCACCCGGTGGGCCGGTACCGGTAACTTTTGTAAGCATTGCTGCACAAAGGCAGACAGACCGTAGCATTAAAGTAAACTGGGAGGTGGCCAACGAAACCAATATTGAAAAATATGAAGT